>NZ_DATNPA010000321.1:0-11978 GCF_036703385.1 Allocoleopsis sp.
GAAGACCCTGAGTTTGAGACGTTCTACACCAAGAACATTCTCTTAAACGAGGGTCTACGGGCTTGGATGGCTCCCCAAGACCAACCCCATGAGCACTTTGAGTTCCCTGAGGAAGTTCTGCCTCGCGGTAACGCTCTGTAAAACAATATTAAAAATGAATGCTGAATTCTCAGTATTCAGCATTCATCACTCCTGGTTTATCATCCATCATTTTGAAAGAGGTACTACCCAGTGGTAACACTCTCGAGTAACACAATGGTTGCGGGAAATCGCGACCAAGAATCATCAGGCTTTGCCTGGTGGGCTGGTAATGCCCGTCTGATCAACCTCTCCGGTAAATTGCTGGGTGCTCACGTTGCCCACTCTGGACTCATTGTCTTCTGGGCTGGAGCAATGACCTTGTTTGAGGTCGCTCACTTTGTGCCCGAAAAGCCCATGTATGAGCAGGGCTTAATCCTACTGCCTCACCTTGCCACTCTTGGCTGGGGTGTTGGCCCTGGTGGTGAAGTCATCGACACCTTCCCTTACTTTGTCGTTGGTGTACTGCACCTGATTTCGTCTGCTGTTCTCGGTATCGGCGGTATCTACCACGCGGTTCGTGGTCCAGAAACCTTAGAAGAGTACTCTTCATTCTTCGGTTACGACTGGAAAGACAAGAACAAGATGACCACCATCTTGGGCTTCCACCTGATCATGTTGGGATTGGGTGCTCTCCTGTTAGTCGCTAAGGCTATGTTCTTTGGTGGCGTATATGATACCTGGGCACCCGGTGGCGGTGACGTTCGTGTCATCACCAACCCGACCCTGAACCCAGCCACTATCTTCGGTTACCTGCTGAAGTCTCCCTTCGGTGGTGATGGCTGGATTGTCAGCGTCAACAATATGGAAGACATCATCGGCGGTCACATTTGGGTCGGTCTGACTTGTATCGCTGGTGGCATTTGGCACATCCTTACCAAGCCATTTGCTTGGTCTCGTCGCGCCTCCATCTGGTCTGGAGAAGCTTACCTCTCCTACAGCTTAGGTGCACTGTCCCTGATGGGCTTTGTTGCTGCTTGCTTTGTCTGGTTCAACAACACAGCTTATCCCAGCGAATTCTACGGTCCTACTGGCCCTGAAGCTTCTCAAGCTCAAGCCTTAACCTTTTTGATTCGTGACCAACGCCTAGGTGCGAACGTCGGTTCTGCTCAAGGTCCAACAGGTCTAGGTAAGTACTTGATGCGCTCTCCTACTGGGGAAATCATCTTCGGTGGTGAAACGATGCGCTTCTGGGATTTCCAAGGTCCTTGGTTGGAGCCTCTGCGTGGTCCTAATGGTCTTGACCTGAACAAGATCAACAATGACATTCAGCCTTGGCAAGCTCGTCGCGCAGCTGAGTATATGACCCATGCGCCTTTGGGTTCTCTAAACTCGGTTGGTGGTGTTGCTACGGAGATTAACTCCTTCAACTACGTGTCTCCCCGTTCTTGGTTGGCTTGCTTCCACTTTGTAATGGGCTTCTTCTTCCTAGTGGGTCACCTCTGGCACGCAGGTCGCGCTCGTGCGGCGGCGGCTGGATTTGAGAAAGGTATTGACCGGGCGACTGAGCCTGTGCTTTCTATGCCTGATCTCGACTAGGTTGCTAGATGCAATTAAGAGCTAAAGCTTAAACCTTGGAAAGGCTCCTGCTCAAGCAGGAGCCTTCTTTTTTGCACTGAGAGTTTTCAGGTCCAGAGAATCTGACGAGGTTTGTTCTCTGGGCTCAACCAAAAGACTTGGAAAATTCACAAAAGTTATTATTTTTTTCATTAAATTAAAATAATTTATCATAAGACTTTTGGGATTTGAGTTAACTTAAATACAAATTTAATAACAAAAAATAAATATGAGTCCTCCTAAAAAAACCAAGAACGCCTCGGACTTTCTGGCTTATGGGGGATTGTTGCATCGTATAACTAGTCGCATTCGTCGGTCGCTGGAGTTACAGGAGATTTTGTCAGCGACCGTTGCAGAAATACGTTCTTTTTTGCAAACAGACCGGGTCAAAGTCTATCGATTTCATCCGGATGGAAGCGGACAGGTCATTGCGGAGTCGATCGCGCATAATCGCTTACCGTCTTTAATGGGACTTAACTTTCCTGCAGGAGATATTCCTCCCCAGGCGCGTGAGCTATTTATCAAAGCGCGGCAGCGCTCGATTGTCGATGTGGCAGCTGGGCGAATCACTCTGAGTCGGAGCGAGGCTCTCGCATCAACCGGGCATCTGACGCTGGAAGAACTTCGCCTGCAACCGATCGGTGATATCCTCCAGCGCCCGGTCGATCCCTGTCATGTGGACTATCTCACGGCAATGGGAGTACTCTCTTCTCTAGTAGTGCCAATTCTTCACCAAGATCATCTCTGGGGCCTGTTGATCTCTCATCACTCCCAACCACGAGCGTTTAGGGAAGAAGAGCTTCAGTTTGTCCAACTCATAGCCGATCAACTGTCGATCGCGATCGCACAATCCGAACTCCTCACTCAAACACGAGAGCAAGTCCGGCGGGAAGCCCTAATCAATCAAATCACCCATCTGCTGCACTCACCGCGCAGTATGCCAGACATCCTACAACTTGTCCTAGAACGAATTGTGGGGGCCGCTTCGGGTTCGGGTGGCAGACTTTACCTCACGCCAGCGAATAAAAAAGCCTGTACTCTTTATACTTGTGGCACACAGCCAATACTTCCAGTTCAAAAGAAACCTACCTTGTTAGAAGAACACGCCTTCTGGCAACAACTGATGAAACCGCAAGACCAACCTTCCCCGACTGGCGATTTCCTCTGTCTACAAACTGTTCTCGATCTCTACCAAAACCCCCAACTGGCATCACTGACCCAGGCATTTCAACCGACTCGCATCCGAGGAATGCTCGTGATGCTTCTCCGACATGGTCAAGAGTCCCTGGGTTACCTCACGCTCTTCCGAAACGCCGCTGAAATCGAAACCCTCTGGGCAGGATATTGGGATAAAGATGAGCGCCAACAGCGACCTCGCGCATCCTTTGAAGTGTGGCGAGAATACCAGGAGAGCCAACCCCCCAAATGGACTCGTGAAGACATTGATCTGGTCGAATCCCTTGGCATTCACCTAGCAATGGCAATCATGCAAAATCGGCTTTATCAGTTAGAGAAGCATAACCTAGAACTGGAGATCGCCCGCGCTGTTGCGGAGGAATCCAGTCGCTTGAAATCCAATTTTTTGGCCTCTACCAGCCATGAATTGCGAACTCCCCTGGCCTCTACACTGAATTGTTTACAAATTCTCAAAAAAGGCTTCTACAAAAACACGACGGAGTTAAACAAATACATCCAATTAGCGGAGCAGTCCGTGAGAAACATCGTTGCTATCATTAACGATGTTTTAGACATTGCTAAGATTGAAGCCGGCAGCATGGCGGTTGAATTAGAGCCAGTGAGTCTCCAGCCTCTGCTGGAAGAACTGCGCGACCTCTTCAGCTTTGAAAGCCAGCGTAAGGGCGTTGCGCTTGTAGTTGAGTGTGACGTTGATAGCATTTATGCCGACAAAGGTAAGCTCAGGCAGATTCTGACCAACCTTCTCTCTAATGCCTTCAAATTTACTGAAACAGGGGAAGTTCGCCTCAGGATTATCAAACCCGAGGATACGCCCAATGTTGAAATTACAGTGGCAGACACTGGGATCGGGATTGAGATGAGCCAATGGGAACTCTTGTTAGAGCCCTTTGTTCAGGAAGATGGCTCGATCAAACGGCGTTATGGCGGCACTGGGCTTGGTCTGGCGATTTGTAAACGATTGGTAGAACTCATCGGTGGCAAGATTCAATTGGATAGTGCCGGTAAAAATCGAGGCACAACAGTGACTGTGACCCTATCTTCCCTTACTCACTTAATTTTAGATGAGGCACAAGGGTCGCTGTAGGAGTAGAATGAACGATTCATCCAAAATCCTTGCCTCCAAAATCCAGACCCCTCATCCCTAATCTTTATAAGGAGGTGTGGCTTGAAAATTCTTCTGGTGGATGACGATACCCTGCTTGCCGAAACTACCGCTACACTGATTCAATGTAGCGGAGATCATCAAGTCTACATTACAGATGAACCGACCGAAGTTTTTCGGCAGTGCCAATCAGGGAATATAGACGTGGTGATGATGGATGTTAATCTTCCAGGGGCAGAGTTGCAGGGGAAATCAGTCAGTGGTGCAGACTTGTCACGCTTGCTAAAAACTCAACCGCACACGGCTAACATTCCCATCATTTTGGTAACAGCCTATGCCCTGGTGAATGAACAGAACTATCTCCTAGAAACTTCCAAAGCTGATAGTTTTTATGCAAAACCCATTTTAGACTTTGATTTATTTTTAGAAGGGCTTACGCAACTTGTCAGGAAGTATAAAGAATACTATTGATTTTACAAATATTTCCCTAAGGTCAAATATTTCCCTAAGGTAAAGATAGATATATTTTTATACAAGGATAGATAAATGTACAATCTTGCTATGCTAGATGATAATACGGGCTTTTGTCAAGTGATTCAATGCTTTTTAAGTAACTACTTTAACATCTCTACATTTACTGATACAAGAATATTTTTGGAGAAAATGGAATCAGCTCAATATGATTTAGTCCTTGTTGATTTAAGCATTATTCCAAATTCGGAGGTTAAAATAAAAAATGGTTGTGAATTAATTGAATATTTGAAAAGAGAATTGAAGAGTCCCCCTTTACTCGTTTTATTTACAGGATGGATTAGTAGCAATTCGGGAGAAGAAGGCAGAAAGATTTGCCCTTTAGCTGACGGGTATTTAGCGAAAGATTGTGGAATTGAAGAAATATTGCAGGAAATTAATAGGCTCCTAGCCTCCCAAACCCATTAAATAAGAACTTTCACGATGCTATCGCTCTCGCGAACTAGTCTATTCGCAATCGGCTGTGCAGGATTTAGCCCTGCCGCTTAGTAGCAGATGACTTGTGTGGCTTGTGTGAGTAGCTTCTTTCAAGGAATGGTACCTCTGATCTAATATTTTTTAAGGAGTTGGGACTGGGAACAAGTTAGTTAATACATTCTCCTCATCCACCTGTCTTATTGCCATTTCTAAATCGTGAGTCAGCTGTTCGGCACTTTTCTTCGTTGACCGGGTGCAATAATTCGCCACCTTTAGAGGTTTCCCAATGGTAACTGTGGCATCACAACGCCAGTGAGGTACAGGGTCGCTATAACGGATACTAATCGGCACAATAACTAAATCCCTAGCGGCTCTACTGGCTTGCGCTTGCACCGCGATCCGAGCCATGCCAGGTTTGAGGGGTTGAACGCGACCATTCCGGAAGATATTGCCTTCAGGAAAGATAACTAGTGCTTCGCCGTTACGGAGAAGTTCGATACTGTGGCGGAAACTGCCCACTCCTGGATGCCTCGTATTAACAGGGAATCCTCCCATACGCCGAATGAACCAGCCTTGTATCCCTGTGATTTCATCTTCTGAAACCATGTACCGCAAATCTCGATTGGTAACATGTTTGCCTGCTGCATAAGGAATGAGCAGTGCATCCCAACGAGCGCGATGGGTAGGAGCTAAGATTACTGGGCCTGTTTTGGGAAGGTTTTCTTGTCCCGTCACTTTCAGATGACGAAAGTAAAACGGCATGAGAACCCGACGAGCCAAAGGATAGAGGATAGAAGTTAACCAGTGGCAAACGCGGGAAGTAACAGGGGCGGCTTTTACCGGAGTTAATTTCTCGCAAGTGTATTCTACCGGTTGGGTCATTACTTGAGTGCGTTCGCGGGAGTGGAGTTGAATCATCAGGTTTAATGCATCCTTATCTTCACTCTTACCTTAGGGTTTGTGACCAACTCCTGTCTCCCACTTAGGGGACAGTTCTGCCGCTGTCATGAGTGAGATTGTGAGATGCCATATTTATCGGTGACGGTGATAAGCAAACCAGGCTTGTAACTGCTGACGACATGTAGATTCCCCAATTCCAGCTATGAGGGGCAATCGATGATTGGAGCAGGCGCTGTCAGGAATATTGGCAACGGTACGAATTGCCCCTGTTTTTGGATCGTCCGTTCCATAGACGAGAAGACCCAGCCGTGCCAAAACGATCGCACCGGCACACATGGAACAAGGCTCCAGGGTAACGTAGAGGGTGCAGCTATTGAGGTGCCAGGTTTGTAGCGCTTGACCTGCTGCCCGCAGAGCGAGAATTTCAGCATGGGCGGTTGGGTCTTTGTCACGCTCTCGGCGATTCTCGGCTGTCGCAATCAAGGTATTATTGGCGTCCACAATCACGGCACCAACGGGAACTTCACCTGCCTCACCGGCTGACTGGGCAAGTGCGATCGCACGGCTCATCCAGTGGCGATGGACGAGATATACTGAGTCTCCAATTGTCATAAATCCTCGTTACCCTCAGACTGGAAGTCTGGGGCTACACAAACAAAGTCCCCCTGCGCGGACTCAATACTAGAGCTAAACAGCAGGCTGTGCTAACAGAGGGTCTAGTTGAGCCTTTGAGTTTAGGGCATAGAGATCATCACATCCACCAATGTGCTGATTGTTGATGAAAATTTGTGGTACAGTCCGGCGTCCATTTGCACGTTCAGCCATTGTGCTTCTGGCGCTATCATCACCGTCTATCTTGTACTCGGTGTAGTTGACGCCCTTCCACCAAAGCAGCATCTTGGCGCGAATGCAGAACGGGCAGGTTTGCCAAGTATAAATTTCAACATTGGCTTTAACGTGTTCTGGATAGCGTCCTAAAAGGGGATTGAGGAAGTCAAACATTTTCTCAAATGGCGGATTTTATTGGCTGTATTAAGCCTAAAACAATTACTTAACTCCTGAATGTATTATTAAATGTAGTATGCTAGATTTGGCGATTTACTGATACCAGACGCTTATTGAGCTTGTCGGGAAATGCTTCTGACAATTACAACTACTCATTTACCAGCAACAGCCCTAGGCTACTTACGGCATAAACACCCGGAGCGGTTCCAGTCATTTGCACGATTCTTTGGTAGAGCAAGCATTTGCTATGCAGAAGCCGGTGTTAGAGCTTGGCACAGCCGCCCTGCAGCTGGATATAGATGCACCAACGCAGATGGAGGCATTTAGTCGTGATTAACCAGCCGTTTGTCACCAGTGACCACGCTTGTGCATCTAGAAGTTTCCTCCAGCAGTCAGCGTCGGTCAATCCACACTTGATTGTGCCTGCGGGAACGCAGGTTGTAACCCGTGTCGAAATTCAAAATTCGGCTGGCGAAATCTTGTGTATGCGAGGAGCTGTAGCAGTAGTGATAAAATCGCCAACTGATAACTCCCACGCTTACCAACTGTGTTTTCTCAACGGAGTGGAATCGACTCTCCATCGACATGAATTCAGTATCCGTAAACAATTTCAAGAGGATGGGTTACAGCAGGCAGGAGCGCAACTAACTGAATTCAACCTTTACGACTATGTGATTTACCGTTGTATCGTCGGTTCTAGGGCTTACGCTCTAGATCATGCCAATTCTGACATCGACCGACGCGGCATTTACTTGCCACCAGCTCAAATGCACTGGTCGCTCTACGGCATACCAGAGCAGCTAGACAACAAAGATACCGAAGAGTGCTATTGGGAAATTCAAAAGTTCTTGATTTTAGCACTAAAAGCAAACCCCAATGTCTTGGAGTGCTTGTACACACCGTTAATAGAAGCGGTGACACCTCTGGCAGAGGAATTGCTGGCAATACGTTCTATTTTTCTATCTCAGCTAGTCTATCAAACGTACAACGGATACGTAATGTCTCAGTTCAAGAAATTGGAACAAGATCTCCGCAACCAGGGCACGATTAAATGGAAACATGCTATGCATCTAATCCGCCTTTTGTTGTCGGGAGTAAAAATTCTCAAAGAAGGCTTCGTTCCAGTTCGTATTGAGGACTATCGAGA
Source organism: Allocoleopsis sp. (assembly GCF_036703385.1). Classification (NCBI taxonomy): domain Bacteria; kingdom Bacillati; phylum Cyanobacteriota; class Cyanophyceae; order Coleofasciculales; family Coleofasciculaceae; genus Allocoleopsis; species Allocoleopsis sp. The sequence goes on from NZ_DATNPA010000321.1 coordinate 7,935, forward strand.
GCAACTTTTAGCAATTCGTAATCAGCAGATGTCTTGGAAAGAGGTGGACAATTGGCGGTTGAGTTTGCATCAGGAATTTGATATGGCCTTTGCGAAAACTTCTTTACCGGAACGCCCTGATTATGAAAAGGCCAATGCTTTTCTGATTAAAGCGCGTAGAAGCATGGTTGATGATTTGAACCGTTCGTGACGCGACTGAAAAAATTTAACCCTCTCACCCCCTTGGCTTGTAGAGAAGAGGGAGTAGGGCTTTTTTTACCAAAGCAGGGGGGAAATTTTATTTATCAACAGCATGATTAAGAGACATGGTTTTAGACCAAAAATTGCTCAAAGTAATCTCCACCCAGCCCTACCCGCTTTTGTTCGCAACAATTAGCGGAGCGCATTTATATGGCTTTCCATCGCCTGATTCAGACTATGACTTGCGCGGTGCCCACATCTTGCCAGTGCAAGAAGTCATCGGACTTAATCCTGGGCGCGAAACTGTTGAAGTCTCTGAAGTTCGGGAAGGGATGCAAATTGATTTAGTAACTCATGATGTTAAGAAATTTTTGACCCTGCTTCTCAAAAGGAATGGCTATGTTCTGGAACAGCTATATTCACCATTAATTGTTCATACAACACCGATGCATCAGGAATTAAAAGCGATCGCTAAACAGTGCATCACCCGCCACCATAGCCATCATTACTTTGGCTTTGCGGAAAGTCAATGGAGGCTATTTGAGAAGGAATTACCTTACAAAGTAAAGCCGCTCCTTTATGTCTACCGAGTGCTGTTAACAGGTATTCAGTTAATGCGAGCAGGTGTTGTGGAAGCCAATCTGGTACAGCTTAATGAAGTGTTCAAACTGTCCTATATTCCTGATTTGATTGAGCAAAAAAAGTCAAAAGACGAAAAATCTATTTTGACAGATGCCGATGTGTCATTTCATCAGGGGGAATATCAACGGCTGCGTGGTGAATTGGAGTCAGCTTATCAAACTAGCGTTTTACCTGAAACACCTTCTGCCCAAGCCGGGTTAAATGACTTGTTGGTGCGGTTAAGAATGGCGTCTATTTTAATTTAAATAGATGCGTATGTAGGTACGAAACATTAGGTTTAGCACAACATGCAAATCTTTTAAGTTGTATTGTCACGGTCATACACGTCTTACATAAGAATGTTCCTCTAGGTCATAGAGCTTAGAAAATCTTAAGATTTCTCAGGATTTCAGCCACAAACTCTCGATTTTGTTGTCATACACCTGAAGAAGAATGCTGAGATTGCAGCAAAACTTAACACTACTCTCAGGGTACACTGACCTCTAGGGGTACCCCCTCTGATAGACTTTAAAACTGGAACAGCCTTCATAAACGTCGCAAAATCAAGCAGTTGGGAGAACGGGTGTCGTGGAAAACACATTAGGTTTAGAAATTATTGAAGTTGTCGAACAAGCCGCGATCGCATCTGCCAGATGGATGGGTAAAGGCGAGAAAAACACAGCCGACCAAGTGGCGGTCGAAGCCATGCGGGAGCGGATGAACAAAATTTACATGCGCGGTCGCATTGTCATTGGAGAAGGGGAGCGAGATGATGCTCCTATGCTCTACATTGGCGAAGAAGTCGGGATATGTACCCGCGAGGATGCCAAAGACTTCTGCAACCCAGACGAACTGGTTGAGATTGACATTGCCGTTGACCCCTGCGAAGGTACCAACCTAGTTGCTTACGGGCAACCCGGTTCAATGGCTGTGCTGGCTATTTCTGAGAAAGGGGGTCTGTTTGCCGCGCCTGACTTTTACATGAAAAAGTTAGCAGCGCCACCACAGGCCGCAGGGCATGTCGATATTAACAAGTCAGCGACCGAAAACTTGAAAATTCTCTCCGAGTGCTTGAGTCGATCGATTGAGGAACTCGTGGTGGTGGTGATGAAGCGCGATCGCCATAACGAACTGATTAAGGAAATCCGCGAAGCGGGTGCCAGGGTGCGGCTGATTAGCGACGGGGATGTCTCCGCTGCCATCTCTTGTGCCTTTGGAGGTACCAATATTCATGCTTTGATGGGAATTGGTGCCGCACCAGAAGGCGTAATCTCAGCCGCTGCGATGCGCTGCTTGGGTGGACACTTCCAGGGTCAACTCGTCTATGACCCTGCTGTCGTCAAAACCGGTCTGATTGGCGAAAGCAAAGAGAGCAACCTGGAGCGGCTCAAATCAATGGGTATTAATGATCCCGATAAGGTCTACAACGCCGACGAACTCGCCTCTGGTCAAACCGTACTGTTTGCGGCTAGTGGAATTACCCCAGGCACGCTGATGGAAGGTGTCCGCTTCTTCCACGGTGGGGCACGCACCCAAAGCCTGGTCATTTCCAGCCAGTCACGGACAGCGCGGTTTGTGGACACCATCCATCTGTGGGATGAGCCGAAGTACATCCAACTGAGGTAGGAGTAAGCTGTTGTGCATTTAATTGGGGAGTTAGGTTTCAGCCTTTTTCTTGTGGGATGGGTATCCTGATCACCCAAGCTATGCAATTTAAATGCCTATTAGCTGACTGGGTTACAACAAGTTATGAAGGATGAAGTATGAAAGAGTTCAAGCTTCATCCTTCTATGTTCAGAGTTTAGTCTCTGGTTTAAATAAACCTTTTTTCCAACACTTCACACACTTTAAGTTCACAAATACTTCATGAACTCTTCCCGCCTAGAAACCCTATCCCAAGAGTGGGTCGGGAGGAAAGCGGGAAAGAATCTGAGTCCACCCTTTTAACAAAGGCACAAAACTATCAGCTATTGCTGCATAGGGAAACAGTTTCGGAACCCAACTGCAAGATATAGCAATCGCCAAGGCGATTAGGATAGAGCCACCTGCTGAAACCAAGACCCGTCAATCTTCTGCCTTCTGCCTTCTGCCCTCTTCCCTCTGTCTTTTGCTATACAAGCAATTGCCATGTATAGGGTTTGGGTTTCTAAGGGATATGGAACGAGAATGCATAGTCTGACTCGGAGATCCTTTTAGGGCTACAGTCAATTCGCAAGAGAGTTTCAGCCAAGAATTATGGCTAGGGACAAGTTTCATCCCCTTATGGGTGAGGCAGTTGACTCGATGGTTAGATAAGTCTAAATTTTTGAGATTATACGGGTGGAACCCTCCCTCATATATTGACAAATTGACAAACCTCGTTAAATCTGGCCGCCAAGACGACAAATAGTTGGAGAGCACATGAATATCGCAGTCGTAGGTCTAAGCCACAAAACAGCGCCGGTTGAAGTTCGGGAAAAACTGAGCATTCAAGAAGCGAAAGTGGAAAGCGTGACGCAACAGCTGTGTAGTTACCCACACATTGAAGAAGTTGCCATCCTGAGTACTTGCAATCGCCTGGAGATTTATATTGTTGCCACAGAAACTGGACAGGGCGTTCAAGAATTGAGCCAGTTTCTTTCAGAATTAGGTCAAATTCCCCTGCACCAACTGCGACATCACCTGTTTATCTTGTTGCATCAAGATGCCGTTATGCATCTGATGCGGGTGGCAGCCGGTCTTGACAGCTTAGTGTTGGGAGAAGGGCAAATTTTAGCCCAGGTAAAAAATACTCATAAACTCGGTCAGCAGTATAAGGGAATCGGACGCCTGCTCAACCGACTCTTTAAACAGGCGATTACGGCAGGCAAGCGAGTCCGTACTGAAACCAGCATTGGGACAGGTGCTGTTTCCATTAGTTCTGCGGCGGTAGAATTGGCTCAGATGAAAGTGCAGAACTTAGCCGCCTGCCGCGTGGCGATTATTGGTGCGGGTAAGATGTCCCGATTACTGGTGCAACATCTTTTGGCAAAAGGGGCGGCGACTATCTCGATTGTGAATCGCTCTCAGGGGCGATCGCAAGAATTAGCCAATCAGTTCCCAGAAGCCAAGCTAGAACTGTACCCGCTTTCAGAGATGATGAGAGCGATCGCATCCTCGGATTTGGTATTTACGAGTACCGCCTCCACTGATCCATTACTAGATCGGGCGAAGCTGGAATCCACACTAGAGCCACATCAGCCATTGATGTTGTTTGATATTTCT
>NZ_DATNPA010000322.1:0-3965 GCF_036703385.1 Allocoleopsis sp.
TGTTCCTGATCTACCCCATCGGACAAGGTTCTTTCTCTGATGGAATGCCTCTGGGCATCTCTGGAACCTTCAACTTCATGTTCGTGTTCCAAGCTGAGCACAACATCCTGATGCACCCCTTCCACATGTTAGGTGTGGCTGGTGTATTCGGTGGTTCTTTGTTCTCCGCAATGCACGGTTCTTTGGTAACTTCCTCCTTGGTTCGTGAAACAACCGAAACCGAATCTCAAAACTACGGTTACAAATTCGGTCAAGAAGAAGAAACCTACAACATCGTCGCAGCCCACGGCTACTTCGGTCGTTTGATTTTCCAATACGCTTCCTTCAACAACAGCCGTTCCTTGCACTTCTTGTTAGGTGCATGGCCAGTAGTCGGCATCTGGTTCACCTCATTGGGCATCAGCACAATGGCCTTCAACCTGAACGGTTTCAACTTCAACCAGTCCATCATCGACTCACAAGGTCGCGTGATTGGCACCTGGGCTGATGTACTCAACCGCGCTAACTTGGGATTTGAAGTAATGCACGAGCGTAACGCTCACAACTTCCCCCTCGACTTGGCGGCTGGTGAAGCAGCTCCTGTAGCTCTAACCGCTCCAGTTATCAACGGCTAATTCTTAAGAACTTAGCTTAAAAAAAGCGCCCTCCAAAAGAGGGCGCTTTTTTATTATTAATACAAACCACAGAGGCGCAAAGAACTCAGAGAATGGCAGAAATCAGTTGAGTTTTCGCTTCTACAGAAGCTTGCAGATACGAATTTAGGGTGAATGGCACTAACATAAGAACTCTCCTACCTCACCAACCAACCCTTGTGCAGGGGGTCTCTAGGTAGGCACTCCGTCCCCCAGTGGGGGGTTTGGGGGGAAACCCCCCAATCTGGGTTTTTCTCAAAGAACGGCTACTTTTTGCTTAAGTCAGTGACATTCAATTTAGGGTATGTCTAATTGCTGCTAACCACTACTGTAGCTTTACGATCTAATAGCTTCCTAGCCGCCAAAACTTCCTGTCTTGCCCATTGATCGGCTGCTATGATGTCATCTAAAGAAGGATTTTGGCAGTTGTCGGCTTGGTGGCGATCGCACACGTATTCAATACAACGCGCAATATCTAAATATCCAATTTTTTCGTCTAGAAATAGTGCAACTGCCTGCTCATTCGCGGCATTCAATACCGCAGGCATGGAACCTCCCGCACGTCCTGCCGCATACGCTAGCTGCATACAGGGATATTTTTCATGGTCGGGTTCTCTAAAGGTTAGGCTGCCAGCTTTCACTAAATCCAGCGGTTCCCAGTCCGTGTAAATGCGATCGGGCCAAGATATGGCATAAAGTAGGGGTAAGCGCATATCAGGCCAACCTAATTGAGCTAATACTGAGGTATCTTGCAGCTCAATCAGCGAGTGAATGATGCTCTGAGGATGGATAACGATGTCGATGCGCTCGTACTCCATGCCGAAGAGAAAGTGAGCTTCAATCACTTCCAATCCCTTATTCATTAAGGTGGCAGAGTCTATCGTAATCTTGCGACCCATCGACCAGTTGGGATGCTTCAGGGCATCTGTCACTTTGGCGTCTGCTAACTTTTCTACAGGCCAATCTCGGAACGCACCGCCAGATGCCGTCAGCAGAATTCGTCGCAAGCCACCTTTGGGTACGCCTTGAAGACATTGGAAGATTGCGGAATGCTCTGAGTCAGCCGGTAGCAGCTTAACGCCATGTTTTTCAATTAACGGCAGCACCACTGGGCCACCGGCAATTAGGGTTTCTTTATTGGCAAGAGCAATATCTTTACCCGCTTCAATGGCAGCAATGGTCGGTAACAACCCAGCACAGCCGACAATACCAGTAACGACGATATCTGCATCCCCGTAACGGGCAACTTCTGCGATCGCAGCTTCTCCCGCTAGTAAGATGGGTTGGGGGTCGAGGTCTTTGATTGCCTCTTTAAGTTCTGGTAATTTCTCTTCTACACAGATGGCTGCGATCGCAGGTCGAAATTGCCGAATCTGAGACGCTAACATTTCAACATTACTCCCCGCCGCCAATCCCACAATCCGGAATTGGTCAGGGTACTGCGTCACGATATCTAAAGTCTGCGTGCCGATGGAGCCAGTTGAACCGAGAAGATTAATTGCTTTCACAATACTTTAAGAATTACGCCCCTTTTTAATATAAGGTTCTTTGGGCTACTGCTTTGCTGCTTTAGGTAGGAAATATTTAAGGCAGGACTGAGAGAGTACTGGCAGCGAAAGTTGGGGGATGTCAGTATGAGTTGAGGTGCCAACACTGTGGGACATGCTGATCCCTCGATATCGTGAAGTATTGTAAAGCTTAGCCTTGGAGAAAACAGCTTTCTAGCTGACGGGGCGATCGCTGCCTGAGTGTCTTGTTGCTAGGTCATGAGATTTTTTTCCAGTCCCAAGAGTTAGAAGCCGAGCTGTAAGCGGCTGGTTAAACCTTCACTACTTTTATCTGTTCGTTGAATGCTCCAGTGTGATTGCGTGATTTCACTTAGTATCTGGGGTTGCACAAAGAAAATTTCAGTATATTTCCCGTTTGGCGTAAAGCTGAAAATTTTTAAGGTATGGGCATGAGCTAAGGAAAATTCTAAACGTGGCGCAATTTCAAATCGAGTGTCTAGAGTCTAAAGTCCTCAAGAATCAAAATCAATATGGCAAATTTGTCCTGGAACCTCTCGAACGTGGTCAAGGCACAACTGTTGGCAACACTCTGAGACGGGTGCTACTGTCTAACCTCGAAGGTGCAGCCGTGACAGCCGTCCGGATTGCCGGAGTGAATCACGAGTTTGCCACCATTGAAGGGGTGCGCGAGGAAGTTCTGGAAATTCTGCTGAATATGAAACAAGTAGTCCTCAAAAGCTATACCTCTGCGCCCCAAATTGGTCGAGTCATGATTACAGGACCCGCAACCGTGAGAGCTGCTCAGTTTGATTTACCCTCTGAAGTGGAAATCGTTGATCCAGGTCAGTACATTGCTACTCTAGCCGAGGGAGCAAGGCTAGAGATGGAGTTTCGGGTTGAAAAAGGAAAAGGGTATCGATCTGTCGAACGGGGGCGTGACGAATCGGCGGCTGTGGACTTTCTCCAGATTGATGCCGTATTTATGCCAGTGAGTAAGGTAATTTACACCGTAGAGGATGCTCGGATTGATGGCTCACTGGAAAAAGAGCGGTTAATTGTGGAAATCTGGACGAATGGTAGCTTGACTCCGCAAGAAGCTTTAAGTCAAGCGGCTAGGACTCTGGTAGATCTGTTCAATCCCTTGAAAGATATTAATCTGAAGTCGATTAGAGACGAATATCCCGATGATCAAGAGCCAAATGGTCAAATTCCAATTGAAGAATTGCAACTGTCAGTACGGGCTTATAACTGCCTGAAGCGGACACAAATCAACTCCGTAGCTGACTTGCTGGATTATAGCCAGGAAGACCTCTTAGAAATCAAAAACTTTGGTCAAAGATCTGCTGAAGAAGTAATTGAAGCCTTGCAGCGACGTTTGGGAATTACCTTACCCCATGAAACACAAGTAGCAATACCTATAACTACGTCAAATAACAGTATATCTACTCAACTCCCTAATGCTACTGTGGAAGGAGCAACTTCTCAACAGCCTCAAAATCTTGAAGAACGTGGACAACAAGAACAACAGTTAGATAACAGGGAAGATACAGCTACAAGAGAATCAGGAAACCAATGGAGAGAAAGAGCTTCCCATTCGTCGCAAACTAATCCTATTAGTTTATCATATTCTAAACTTCAAAATATTGATGTATTAGAAAGAGATAATCCCCAGTTATTAACGCTGAAGCGAGAAGCTAATTCCACAGCCTGGAATCAGCTAGTCAATTGGGTCAATGAAGAGATTCTGTCCTTAGATTTAAGTGCTGCTGCGGCTTCTGCAAGAAGACTAAAAGAAAGAAACTCAGGTAAGTCTGTTCGGGACATT
>NZ_DATNPA010000323.1:0-26572 GCF_036703385.1 Allocoleopsis sp.
CTTTTGTCCTATAGTGATTTTTTGTTGTGAACACAAGGGCGATCCTTGGAACACGACTAACAATCATCAACTCTCAGCTTTCTCGACTGACACAGACAGCAACTTGATTCCCGTAGCGGATTGTTGGGTGTAATTTAGCCCTAAGAAGCGATCGCACCCTCACTTCTAGGCGCGATCGCTTCTCTCCTATCTGTGTTGGCTGAATTCGTCCTAATTTTGTCAGGTAAGTAAGAATGCAAGATTAATCAGATAAACCAGTAGCTGACATAGCATTAAGACAGTCTTAGGTGAGCGATCGCACTCCACCCCTCAACGCCACAATCCCTTAATTTCCCGCCAAATGGGTGACTGCCCCGACTTAGAAACCGGATGAGTTAAAACCCCCTGACTGGGACTAAACAGAAATGCCAGCATGAAAAAACCGAAGGCAACTAAAACGATCGCAGGCCCAGACGGTAGATTGAAAAAATAACTCAAATACATCCCACTCACACTAGCAACAACCCCAATTGCAGAACCCAACATCATCATTTGATGCAATCGGCTCACTAATAAATAGGCTGTTGCTCCCGGAGTAATCAGCATGGCTAGGACTAGGATGACACCCACTGCTTTGAGACTCGCAACAATCGTCAAAGCAATCAGAATCATCAACCCAAAGTTCAGTAAATTGATGGGTAAGCCAGCCGCTTGTGCGCCTATCGGGTCAAAGGTATAAAACATTAATTCTTTATACAAAAGCGCAACAATCACTAGAACAATGACTGTAATAATCGCTGTATTAATCACCTCTTGAGGTGAAACACTGAGGATATTCCCAAAGAGAAAGTGATTCAGGTCTATCTTGTTATCTTTCTGAACAATCGTAATTAAAGTAATACCCAAGGCAAAAAAGGCAGAAAAAACAATGCCCATTGCCGCATCTTCTTTAATTTGCGATCGCGTCCTAATCCAAGTAATCACCATCGTGCTAACAACACCCGCGATAAATGCCCCCACAAAGATGTCTGCACCCACAATAAACGCGATCGCAAGTCCGGGTAACACCGAATGACTAATGGCATCCCCCAGCAACGCCAACCGCTGCACCATCAAATAGCTGCCAACCGAAGCACAGACAATACCCACCAAAACGGCAATAATCAGCGATCGCTGCATAAACTCATATTGCAGCGGTTCAATGAGACTTTCGAGCATAAAAATCTATTTCCTAACACTCTGCATTAGCAGGTTGTAAGCAGATAAGCGTAAAAAAATCCGGAATTTGTAGGGGGCGGGTTTAGTGATAACGCCTGACAATAGCCAGCTTCTCATATTCAAAACCCGCCCTCACCAATTGGGGGATTTGTGTTGATAATTTATCGTTTTATTATCAACAATTAGGGCGGGTTGAGTACAAAAAAAATCGGTTATTGTCAACATTAATTGACTAAACTCGCCCCTACAATCCCAAACTCTCAAGCTGCCTGTTCTGAGAAAAAGACAACCTGCCCCCCATAAGCACGTTGCAAATTCTCCGCACTCAACACCTCTTGACGGGAACCACTAGCAATTAACTCTCGATTCAACAAAATCAAATTATCAAAATTAGTAATCGCTTGCCCTAAATCGTGATTAACAACCACCAAGGTTTTACCTGCATCAGCAAGTTCGTGGAAGATATCAAAAATAATAGCTTCAGTTTTTTTATCAATTCCCACTAACGGCTCATCAAAGCAGAAAATTTCCGCTTCTTCCGTTAACGCCCTCGCTAGAAAGACACGCTGCTGCTGCCCTCCTGATAGCTGTCCAATGGGGCGAGCCCGAAACTCACTCATCCCCACCCGTGCCAACGCTTCTGCCGCCAAACGCCTGGATACTGTGGAAAAGCGGCGAAACCATCCAGTCTTCCGTACCCGCCCCATCATCACCACATCCCACACCGTTGCGGGGTAAGTCCAGTCAATTTGCGATCGCTGCGGCACATAAGCGACTTTTTCCAACTGCTCCATCAAGGGTTCCCCCTGATACATCACCGTACCCGTCGTTGTGGGAACTAATCCCAGCATGGCTTTAATCAGGGTACTTTTCCCCGCACCATTAGGGCCAATGATTCCTGTAAGTTTACCCGGCTCAATGTCACAGGTTATACCCTTGAGCGCCTCTACCATGCGATACTGCACACCCAGTTGCCTGATCGTTACAGTGTTGATCGAGCAAGTAGAATCCTCTGTGCATTGATAGTTCCTAGGCATCGAATCAACCTTCCGAAAAGTGGTCGTTGTCATGGTGGAGGCTTCCTGGGATCGAAAACGAAAAATGAAACAATTGTGAAATTATCGTAACCTGAAAAATGAAAAGAATATGAAAATAAATGTATCAACCCTATGAACGTGAACCCTCAGTCTGAAGGAAGAAAGCAGACGCTCGTAGATTCCTTACTGGTACGCCCTTCGAGGCATTTTTCTCTACTCAGTAGCAATGCTTTACGCCAACGCTATCGGTGGTTAGCCGTAACAGCGCTGATGCTAGGACTCCTGATTAGTGGGTGTGACTCCACGAGTCGCAAGCCAACGGGTTCTGCTCAATCCAATAAGCCTAAGGTCGTTTCGACCAGCACCATCATCACAGACTGGACGGAGCAAGTTGCGGGAGACGAGATTCAACTCAAGGGCATCCTGAAACCGGGTGCTGACCCCCATGTTTATGAACCCGTACCCGTAGATAGTCAGGCGTTGGAAGAAGCTGATCTGATTCTCTACAACGGCTACAATTTGGAGCCAGGGCTGATTAAGCTGATGAATTCGGCGGGAGTCAAGGCGAAAAAGTTTGCAGTTGGGGAAGTCGTTAAGCCACTAGATTTGAAACATCAAGGGAAACAAGTGCCTGACTCCCATGTTTGGGGCGATGCCAAAAATGCGATCGCAATGGTCAATGCCATTCGCGATCACCTCATAGAACTCTCCCCTGAAGACAAAGAGAAATTTACCCAGAATGCAGCGCAGCTTACCGCCCAATTGCAGCAGGTAGATGTTTGGATACGCCAACAAATTCAGACCATTCCACAGCAGCAGCGCAAGCTTGTTACCACCCATGATGCGTTTCAATACTATTCCCGTGCCTACGGCATACCTGTTGCTGGTACCCTAATTGGCATCAGTACAGAAGAACAACCCAGTGCCCAAACCGTAAAAAGGTTGTCCGATTCTGTTAAAGGCGTTGGCGTCGCAGCTATTTTTGCAGAAACAACCATTAACCCAGCTCTGATTAAAACCGTTGCACAGGAAGCTGGGGTAAAACTCGCGCCACGACAACTCTACTCTGACTCGATTGGCGCACCAGGGAGTGAGGGGGATACCTACGTCAAAATGCTGGTGGCGAATACTCGCACAATTGTGGAAGCTTTGGGAGGTCAATACAGAGCCTTCGAGCCAGCCCAAAAGTCAAAAACAACGTCTAGGCCATGAACTCATCAGAATTCCTCGTTGGAAACCCTTGCGATCAGAGCCAAGGGAGGAAAACGGGAGGCAAGAAATATCGCTGCTGTTTCGCTCTATAATTACGGCAATAGCGAAATGATACTTATGTTCCTGACCCAAAAGAACCAAGTGCGAGAACTGAATAAGTCCGAGTTCTTGGCTCTTAGGGAGTTGTGCCGACTGAGCAAAAATCTCTACAACGTAGGACTTTACACGGTTCGGCAGTACTTCTTTCAGGAACACAAACACCTGCGCTACGAGTCCAACTACCACCAATGCAAGGTTAACGAGAACTATCAGTTACTCAACACTGACATTGCTCAACAGACACTGAAAGTAGTAGACCGGACATTCAAAAGCTTCTATGGATTAATTAGCGCAGTTAAAGGGGGAAGCTACCAACAACAGGTTAAGCCTCCTCGCTACCTGCCAAAAGTTGGTTACTTTTTGCTGATAATTCCCTGCGGGTGGTCTACCCGTAGGGATAAGACGAAAACACCAAGACTGGTCATCAAAGATGGCAAGTTTCGGATACCGATGTCTACCCAGTTTAAGAAACAGTTTGGGGAAGTCTGGATTAACTTTCCAGACCGCATTAGCTACGAATCCCTCAAAGAGATTCGCATCCACCCCAAATACAATGCTCGATACTTCGAGGTAGAATTTATCAGCGAAGCCGAACCAGAACCCGTAGAAGTCAACCCAAACAGTGCGATTAGTATTGACTTGGGAGTGGATAATCTTGCCGCTTGTGTTGATATCAATGGGGCATCCTTCCTTGTGGATGGCAAGCCAATTAAATCGATTAACCAGGGGTTCAACAAGCGCAACGCCCACTTGCAGTCTATAAAAGACAAGCAAGGAATTAAAGGCTTTACCAATCAACAGGTAAAGCTGGTGACAAAGCGCAACAATCAGGTGAGAGATTACCTGAACAAGACGGCACGGTTTATAGTGAACCACTGCATTGATAACCAGATTGCACGGATGATTGTTGGTTACAATCCTGGCATTAAACAGGAAATCAATATCGGTAAGTGTAATAACCAGAACTTTGTCCAAATCCCATTCCACTCTTTGCGCTCTAAGTTAAAAGCGCTGTGCGAGCGGTATGGGTTGATTTATACCGAACAGGAAGAATCGTATACCAGTAAGGCTAGTGCCGTTGATGGTGATGAAATGCCTGTTTACAATGCCGACAACCCCAAAACTTACCAGTTCTCTGGCCGGCGGGTTAAAAGAGGTTTGTATCGGACTCGTGATGGGCATCTGGTTAACAGCGACTTGAATGGTTCGCTAAATATCGGAAGAAAAAGTAAGCACAATGGCTTTGCCGGAGTGTCTAGGGGGTCATTGACTGCCCCAAGAAGGATTAACCTTCTAAAACTAGAGAGTGGTTGTGGAGCAACGCGGTAATCAAGCGTTGCTCCAAATCCTCTTAGAATCTCCCGCACTTTAGTCGGGGGAGGGTCAAAAGATTTTAATAAAAGTGAACAAATAGCGGCTCGAAGCTCAACCAATGGCTGTCAACTACTCAGATATAGATATTGCACCGTTAATTGATCACGCTCTGCTCAATCCAGCGGCAACACCCGAACAAGTGGAAAAGTGTTGCAACGAGGCAGACCGATTTAACTTTGCTACGGTGTGTGTCTACCCAGTTTATGTGAAGCAAGCCACTGAGTTGCTTCGCGGCAAAAAACCGAAAGTCTGTACAGTCATTGGTTTTCCCACAGGGGCAACAACACCAGCCGCCAAGCTTTATGAAGCGCAAGAGGCCGTGGAAAATGGAGCCACGGAACTCGACGTGGTGATTCACCTGGGTGGGTTGAAGGCGGGAAAAACGAACGAAGTTTACCGAGAAATAGCCCAAATTTGCCAAGAAACGGGTCAAACGGTTAAAGCGATTCTGGAGACTGCCCTGTTGACAGATGCTCAAAAACGCCTCGGTGCGGAAATATGTATGGATGCTGGTGTGCAATTTCTGAAAACGAGTACTGGCTGGAATGGAGGTGCAACAGTGGCTGATATCCGACTTCTGAAAAAAGTGACACAGGGACAAATTGGCATTAAGGCGGCTGGAGGAATACGTACCCTGGAGCAAGCTTTCGAGTTAGTCCAGGCAGGAGCGACGCGTCTGGGCACATCTCGTGGCCCCGATTTGCTCCGACAGCGCGATACCCTGGAAAAAGAGAATGGGGAATAGGTGAGCCCGTGAGCAGCTTAATCGGTTGGCAAGGAAAGCAACCTCCAACCTTCAACCTTCAACCTTCAACCTTCAACCCTCTGACCAATGATCGATGAGTCGAACCTATAAAGCCACTGGTATTATTCTGAAAAGTATGCCGCTTGGGGAAGCGGACAAGCTATTAACAATTTTGACGCGGGAGTTTGGTCTCGTTCGCGTAGTGGCACCAGGAGCTCGCAAACAGAACTCGAAAATGGGTGGCAGAAGTGGTTTGTTTGTCGTTAATGAGCTCTTGCTGGCGAAGGGGCGATCGCTTGATAAAATTACTCAGGCAGAAACCCTGGAGTCTTACCCAGGATTAAGTAAGAATTTAGGGAAACTGGCAGCAGGTCAGTACCTGGCAGAAGTAGTTCTGTGTCATGCCTTAAGTGAGCAACCTCAGGAGGAACTGTACGAGTTGCTCAACGAACATCTACGGCGTCTGGCGTGCTTACCGAACACCAGCGATAGCGAAGCGCTGCTGCGAGGCGCAGATCGCAACTTAGAGGTATCTTCGGTACTAGCCCACTTATCACATGGAGTCTTTCACCTACTGGCGCTGGCAGGCATTGCTCCCCAGGTTCAAGTTTGTTGTGTCACGCAGCACACCCTAAAACCGGATTTTACTGACCCGGATTGGCGGGTGGGTTTTAGTGTTGATGCGGGTGGTACGGTAAGTTTAGCGGCAAAGGAGTTGGAAGGTCAGCGCTTAAACCGTCCCGTGTTGGTAGGGGGAGTTAGGTCTCCCACTCAGGCTCATGACCCGATGGATGTACCCACTACCCCTTTGCCAAGGTTGAACGCCCAACTGGATGCGATCGAGTTGACGCTGCTTCAACAGCTGGCAACCTCTGAATTACCGCAGCTTGAGACCCTATTCCCCCAACAGCAAACAGACCCGTTTGGCCAAAAATCGATGGATGGGGTTTGGCTAAAAGTCGAGCGTGTTTTACGAGAGTATGCTCAGTATCACTTTGGTAAAACGATTCGCTCAGCGGCCTTAGTGGATGCCTTCTCTATCACTGAGTTTTGAAATACACATTTTTTCATAAAAGTCAATTCCCTATGAATTTAATTCATTACCTAAACAGCAAGAATGCAACTATCTGATCCTGAACAATTAACAAAACTGTCTTGTAAAGAAACGTCTGACCCTATGGCTCAGCCCAGCTCCTCTGGCGACGAAGAGCAAAAACCCGGTGAGGTCGAGGGTTTTTTCCCCGATCCTGATAAGGCTCCGCGTGAGCCATTGACACGGGGATTTATGCCGGTGCTCAAGAACCGTAACTTCTTGGCACTCTGGAGCGGTCAAGTTTTCTCCCAGATGGCAGACAAGGTTTATTTAGTCTTGATGATTGCCTTGATTGCCGATCGCTTTCAAGACCAGAATCAACCAATTAGCGGCTGG
This sequence comes from Allocoleopsis sp., assembly GCF_036703385.1. Classification (NCBI taxonomy): domain Bacteria; kingdom Bacillati; phylum Cyanobacteriota; class Cyanophyceae; order Coleofasciculales; family Coleofasciculaceae; genus Allocoleopsis; species Allocoleopsis sp. Next base: position 7,094 of record NZ_DATNPA010000323.1, read on the forward strand.
GTATCGGCGATTATGGTCGCTTTCACTATCCCCGCCGTACTGTTTGGTTCTTTGGCTGGTGTTTTTGTAGACCGATGGTCTAAAAAAGCCGTGCTGGTGGCAACCAATCTTTTGCGAGGTGTGCTAGTTCTGACCGTACCCTTCTTGTTGTGGGTGACTCAAAGTTGGGGGTCACTCTACAATTTGCCGATTGGCTTCTACATTTTGCTGGGAACTACATTCCTAGTTTCTGCGCTGACTCAATTTTTTGCACCGGCAGAGCAGGCGGTGATTCCGTTAATCGTGAAGCCTAGAAACCTGCTCTCCGCTAACTCCTTATACACGACAACAATAATGGCGTCGCTAATCGTAGGCTTTGCGGTTGGTGAACCGATATTAGAACTGGCAGATACGCTAGTGCGTCGTGTCAATATGAACTGGGACTTTGGCAAAGAACTAGTAGTGGGAGGATCATATGCGATCGCGGGTCTACTGCTGTTGCTTTTGAAAACAGGTGAACACAAAAAGGTGTATGAGGGAGAACCTCCTCACGTCTTGGCGGATATTCTTGACGGTCTGCTCTATGTCAGACACCACCGACGTGTCCGCAATGCCTTAATTCAACTAGTGATTCTATTTTCTGTCTTTGCAGCTTTGTCCGTTCTCGCCGTTCGTCTAGCGGAAATGCTACCGGGATTGAAAACGTCCCAGTTTGGCTTTTTGTTAGCGGCTGGAGGAGTGGGTATGGCCTGCGGTGCAGCAATTCTGGGGCACTGGGGTCAGCGATTCTCTCACAATCGGCTGAGTCTGTATGGTTCCATCGGGATGGCAGGTTCGCTGGTGGGTATAGCTTTATTCACCCATAGCCTCTGGCTGACTTTTTTAATGACAATCTCGTTGGGAAGTTTCGCCGCTTTGGTTGGCATCCCCATGCAGACCACAATCCAGGCAGAAACACCCAAAGAAATGCGAGGAAAGGTATTCGGGCTACAAAATAACGCGGTCAATATTGCGCTGAGCTTACCTCTAGCATTAGCGGGAGTGGCGGAAACCCTGCTTGGGTTAAAGACGGTATTTTTCAGTTTAGCGGCACTAGTGATCGCTGGAGGGGTCTTAAACTGGTATATTTCCGGTACAGGATTAACTATGTCAGATAAAACTGACAAATAAAGACTCGCTACCCCCCTCAACCTGAATGCATATCGCCTGGATTGGAAAAAAATCACCCTTTTGTGGCAATGTCACTTACGGTCGAGAAGTCACCAACTCGCTCTTAGACCGAGGCTACCAAGTCAGTTTCCTCCACTTCGCCCAAGAAGAAGAAGTTGACGACCTTAGCGCCTTCGGGAACCAGGAAGTATCGCTTCCTTGTCTTTACAAATCTCAGGTGTACACCATTCCGTCACCCAAAGCAAGCAAGGTTTTGACGCAAGCACTCGATCAGCTGCGACCCGATATCGTCCATGCTTCCCTGACGTTGTCGCCTTTAGACTTCGTACTACCAGAGATTTGTGAAGAACTCAATATTCCCCTAGTCGCGACCTTCCATCCGCCCTTCGATGGGAAGCGACGAAATCTAAAATCGGGAACACAACTGTTCACTTATCAGCTCTATGCCCCTTTCTTGGCTAACTACCACCGGGTCATCGTCTTTTCTCAACTTCAGCGGAATTTCTTAGTGCGATTAGGCGTTCCTCCAGAGAAGCTGGCGGTTATCCCCAATGGGGTTGATGTCCAAAAATATTCTCCCGGCCCGTCAAATTTAAAGTACCAACTCAACGCCCAACGGCTATTTGTTTACCAAGGTCGAATTGCCACAGAAAAGAATGTGGAGGCTCTACTAAAAGCTTGGAAGCGCTCGAACCTGGGTTCTTCCTGCAAGCTGGCGATTGTGGGAAATGGCCCTCTATGTGCCTCATTGAGACCTTTTTATGGAGAGGAGTTCGGTATCATCTGGCTGGGGTTCGTGGCGGATGAGGAGCAACGAATTGATATTCTACGGGCGGCTGACGTATTTGTCTTGCCGTCTCTTCTAGAAGGGCTATCCTTATCCTTGCTGGAAGCAATGTCCTGTGGTGTTGCGTGTGTGGCAACAGATGCGGGTGCTGATGGCGAAGTGTTAGAGGATGGTGCTGGCGTCGTTCTCACGACTCATCGTGTATCTTCCCAACTATCTACCCTCTTGCCGCTGTTCCGGGATCATCTGGAGTGGACAACTCTACTGGGACAAAAAGCTAGAAAGCGGGTTCTAGAACGCTACACGCTCAGCCGCAATATTACCCAGCTCGAAAAGCTCTATGCTGATGTTCTCAAGGGGCAGCCGCTTCAGCTAAGTCGTCGAGCCTAGGGCCGCTAAAACTGAAAAATCTTGGCGATTCATGCCGTAATTCGATTTTGACTACGAGGATAGAGCCTGCTCTCTCTTATCGGGGGGATAAATATGGAGGCTTGAAACAAGGAAAATTTTCTTTCTCTCTATGACTCAAGCCGGGGTCTTATATTCATCTGGGGACTTTCTCAGTAAAGAAAGCCAGTCTCTACCCCTTTGCAGGAATTTTGACTGACCCTTCTATCCATACTGGTGAAAAACTAGTAGCAACCAGAGGAAACTCCGTTGAGCCAGAGACAGTTAGAACGTACTTGATTTTTCTCCCGTAGACTCAACTCGTTGGGATACCTTACCGTTCTTCTGATTGGTATGACCATTCCCATTGCGGGGCTGAATGACTCCATAGCCGCCATGATTCCGTTCGTAGATCACATTGATTTCACCGGTTTTGGCATTCCGGAACATATAAAAGTCGTGATCGACTAGTTGGAGCTGTTCCAAGGCTTCATCGAGCGTCATGGGTGGCATGGCGAAGTACTTCATGCGCATAACTTCACTCGGCAGTTCAGGCGTGCGATCGCCAATTAAATCAGCTGCCACAGGCACGTCTTCAACAATAATGCCTGTTTTCGGTTGATCGTGAGTTTTCTTATGTTGTAATTTTTCTTTGTATTTCCGCAGTTGGCGCTGAATCTTATCCGCAACTAGATCAATGCTGGCATATAGGTCTTCACTGCCCTCTTGAGCCCGAATGACCGCTCCGTTGGCATAAATTGTCACTTCAGCAGTCTGCTTAGAATTTATCCGGGGATTGCGAGCCACAGATAGGTGTACATCTACCTCAGTAGTGATGTTTTGAAAATGATTAACCGCCTTTTCAATTTTTTGATGTACATACTCACGAATCGCATCGGTGATTTCGATGTTTTTGCCCTGGATTACAAGCTTCATACCGACTACTCCATCCTGTACTGTTTGAGTCGCAAAGAGCAGCAGGGGCTGCAACATAAAGTATGAATTGTGTTAGCGTTTGCTTCACCCTTGCCAGTAGCGGCGGGAGTCCTAAGTGGACATTGTCCTGGGTGAAATCTGAAAAAAGATAAAGATACCCTATGCGCTACCCCGCGTGCTCACGCTATCTGAGTTCACGTTTCGTTACGGGTTTTGAGTCCTCTACCAACCATTGGTAAAAACGCCAGTCGGTCAGAATTGAAATCTCTACCCAACAAACCTGAAGGCTACCCTCCCTACGTTATACTTCATCCTCTAGCCTTGAATTGCCACTCTTGGATGATACTCTCACGGTAGCACTTTGTATTCTAGAGAACAGATGCCTTTGACTTCTCTTCAGATTCCTTTGCATTCTTTGACATTTGCCTACGGTTGAAGCTCCATTAGGCAAAAATTCAAGTTTGTCAAGGGGGAAAAGACCCCTACTCATCCTAATGAGTTAAGCTGTCACCCATCCATTTTTCATTGTGGCGTGAGGGAAAAGGGTGGAGCTGTTGAGTCCGATAAAACGAGGTTCTTGGTCAATGTTTTACTATCTTGACCCACCCGTCTTTCCATCGCTTTCGTCCTAAAGACTAAGTGGGAAACATCTGGGGAAAGTATTTCAAACTGGAAAGGTTGAACAATGCAGCGTCGATGCTTGTTAGATAATCAAGGGTTAGTGCCTTATTCTGTAGCTTGGGATTGGCAGCGATCGCTAGTGGCTCAACGGGTAAAAGACCCGATCCTCGATGATCTCCTCCTGTTGTTGGAGCATCCATCGGTTTATACCCTTGGTCAAGGAGCCAGCCTTGAGTTTCTCAAGTTTGACCCCAATGAAACCAGTACACAGCTTTACCGGGTGGAGCGTGGTGGTGAAGTGACTTACCATTGTCCGGGTCAGTTGGTCGGGTACCCGATTCTGAATCTACGGCATTACCAACAAGACTTACACTGGTATCTACGACAGCTGGAGCAGGTCTTAATTCAGGTCTTGGGTGACTTGGGACTCAAAGGCGATCGCATTCCAGGAATGACAGGTGTCTGGAGCGAGGGACGCAAAGTTGCTGCGATCGGCATTAAAGTCTCGCGCTGGATTACCATGCATGGCTTTGCCTTAAACGTGTGCCCCGATCTGACCGGTTTTGAGAGCATTGTGCCCTGTGGCATCGTTGATAAACCGGTGGGTAGCCTTGCTCAGTTTATCCCTGGTATTCGTGTCGAGGAGGTGCGTCAACGCGTCGCTACCCATTTTGCGGAGGTTTTTGACGTTGAGCTGATCGAGGTTAATGGCAGCTATAGCAACCGACACAACCGTTAGGACATGTCAAAAGCTGGGATTGGCAATTGGCTTTAGACCATTTGTCCTAATCGCCTTGGCGACTGCTATATCAGTAACCGGAAGTCTTAATGCGCAATTCGTAATTTAAGTTTTGGATGGGGATGCCAGACCCCAACCCAAAGGGGACGAGTTGAGAGTCTGGGGATTCTAACTCGTCTTTAAATTACGAATTATCTAGAAAAATTAGCCTTAACAAGTTTGTGGCCCGAGATCGTTAACCTGCAAGTAATTATCTAAATCCGCATAGGTGCCAGCATAGGTCGTTGTGGGAGAGTCATAACCCTTGAGATGAACCGTATGCTGCTTAAAATCAAGTGGCTGCTGCCCTATTACTGAAAGGTAGCGGTATGTATCTTCTCCCAAAGCAATATCTAAGCCGAGTTGCTTGGTAGAAGATTCTAGACGAAAGGCCGCATTGACCGTATCACCAATCGCAGTATAGTCTGGGCGATCGCCACTACCCGTATTCCCCACCATTGCATAGCCGGTATTCAGTCCCGTCCCAATTCGCAAGGCAAAGGGCAGAGGGTACTGCTTACTCAGCGCTGATGTCATTTTATGCAAGGAACTCACCGCCCACATGATATTTAGGGCTTCTTGAGAGCTGACTCCATGACTATGGCTCACGCCTTGAGAGCTATGAAACCAAATTGCCATGACCGCATCACCAATGTATTTATCAACCCAGCTGCCAGATTTACGGATAATATCTCCAGACTGACGAAACCAGGTGCCAATCACGGCTGAGAGGACTTTTTCATCCAGCTGGCGAGTGAGCACGGTGAAGTCACGAATATCAATCACCATCACCGAGATCAGTCGGCGCACATGCAAGGTCGAAGTCAGAGTTTCTTTATCCGGCACCTGGAGGACATCCGGATGACGGTCGTTCGCTGGGCAATGAAATTCCATTTCCGTCTGACCAAACATCACGCGGTCGCCATTGCGTAAGGTCACCGGAATGCTCACTCGGCGTCCATTGACAAAGGAGCCGTTGCGGCTTCCTAAATCGATGAGATAGAAGTCGCCAGTTTCGGTACACTGCAACATCGCGTGGTTTCGGGAAATCCACCGATCTGACAGCACAAAGTTGTTATCATCACTACGACCAACTGTCCAGCAATTGCTACCGACTAACGGCAGATAGCGATTCCCAGTGTCGGTCGGAAGAAGCAAAAAGGGAGTGGATCGCAGAGTCACCACAGGCACAGCAGCAAAAATGGGTTTAAGACAAATGCTATTTTAGTAGATGCATTCTTGAGCCATCCTAGTAATTCCGGAAAATAACTGCAAACTAGAGAAAATAACTGCAAACTAGACTTGACCTAAAGAATTACTCTTACGTTAATCATTAGTAGCATTCAGGCCATAGAAGCTGCCACCCAGAACAACGTATCTACCAAAATTGTACTCAAGACTGCACCACTAAATGCCCACCAATGCAACTGCCCTTTGGCTAATGACCAGATCCCAACACTTAAAAGTGTAGCCAGTAATACCAAGGCTAAACTGAGCCCCCAAGGTGTCTGCACTTGCGCGATCGCACTCTGAAAAATGGGTGTTGCTAAGGCTGGGTCAACTCGCATCACCTGACGCCAGTAAGGAATTAAATCAGTTAGGTAAAAATAAACATCGGTCAGCACCGTACCAAACAGGGAGCCCAGGTAAAAAAGATTACCTACTTTCCCCCAACCCCGCCTCAAGCTCCACAAAGCAAAAGGCAAACCGATTGCCTCGATAGGCAAGTGAATTAAGGGCTCCCATCGTAGCCAGCCCCAATAAATCGATCCCGCTAGCCAACTCCAGCTAAATCCCAGCAGTAAATCGCCCCACACTTGTGTTTTGGGACGCTTTAACAGGGCTATTCCTAACCCAACCCAACCCAGTGTCATCACTAGACTGACAAACGGCACATGCCTGACTAGAGGCGCTTGAATGAATACCGGTACACTTACCAAAAAAGCCGCTGCGGTAAACACCCACCAAGAGTGACGATTACCAATGAGGAATAGGGATTCAGGAGAGAGAGGAAGTTTTTCAGACTCACTGAGGTAGTCTGAGGCCGATGATGAAAACCAAGTATTGTTAAACAAAGTGACGTTAATATTCTTTACTTATCTTTACATATCTCAAGATATCACATGAGATGGGATATCCCCCCTAGGGGGATAGTTCTAATATTAATCTAGTCCTGACTAGCTGACCAGTTTTAGGAATATTGATTGAGACTTGCTGAGGAAGCTTAGAGTCAGTAATACTTGAGTGACAATTTTGGGTGTGAGCGCTACAAGGTGATCAAAAAATCTCCAATCGCTGTCAAGACTCAATTTACGCAAGTCCACGAAGGGTGATTAGGCTGTGGAAACCACTAAATCCATATAGACTCAGGCAGCTCCGGAAAATCATGGTTCGCTCAAAACATCAGTTGTTTACCCTCTTGGGCACGGGTGCCTTACTCTCATTACTTGTATCCCCTTTCAAAACTCTCGGCACTAACCTTTCCCCGGAACTGGCGTCAACGACCACAACATCGATACCTCAAATTAATCTTGTTCAAGCCGTGATTTTGGGTATGGTGCAAGGGTTAACAGAGTTCCTACCGATTAGTAGTACGGGTCACTTAAAAGTGGTATCGATGGCGTTGGGTTGGGGGGATCTAAGTATCGCCTTTGCCGCTATCCTTGAGCTGGGAAGTATTGCGGCAGTTATCTGGTATTTGTGGGAAGATTTAGTTCAGATTGTAGGTGGAGCCCTTAAAGCAATCCAGACATCCGATTACCAGTCTCATGATTTGTGGATGGTAATCGGAATTGGTTTAGGAACCCTACCGATTGTCTGCTGTGGACTCCTGCTCAAGATTTTCGTGCCCGACTTCGATCATTCACCGCTACGCGATCTCGGTGCGATCGCAATTGCCTCGATTGTTATGGCGATCTTACTCGGCGTTGCCGAATACTTCGGCAAGCGAGAGCGTAACTTTGAGGGGTTAGGCGTTCGAGATGGAGTCTTGATGGGGTTAGCCCAAGCAATGGCTATAATCCCTGGCGTGTCACGCTCTGGTTCAACACTGACAGCTGGGCTATTGATCGGTTTAGAGCGGGCAACCGCCGCTCGTTTTTCATTTTTATTAGCCATTCCCGCCATTACCTTAGCGGGTTTAGTGGAATTAAAGGGTGTTTTCGACGAAGGGTTAAGGGATGCTAATCTGGTGCCCCTAATCGTCGGGTTTATCTCATCCTTGGTGTTCTCTTATTTAGCGATCGCATGGCTACTGCGCTTCCTGCAAACCCAAAACACTTGGATTTTTGTCTGGTATCGGTTAGCGTTTGGGGCCGCGATTCTGGGTGCGCTTGCCTTTGGCGCTAGCTCTCGCTGAGCGCTACAGGGCTGTTATGAAGGTTTGAAGGTTTAAGGTTCAAGGTTCGAGATTTCCAGGCGTTCTGGTGTACGTAGTTCATGAGGGCTACTTAAGCAGTACAGCGAATTAAGGGTTGACACTACTTCAAGGTCAGTCAATTTTATTGGATAAGGTCAAGATATGGTTCGCTCGCAACATAAGTTGTTTATATTTTTTGGTACTGGTGCCTTACTCGCATCTCTCGCAGCTCCATTAAAAGTTTTCGGCACTGGCGTATCACCGGAAGTAGCTGTAGCGGCAACATCAACAACGCCCCAAATCAATATTGTGCAAGCGATCGTTTTAGGGATAGTGCAGGGGTTAACCGAGTTTTTACCCATTAGTAGTACGGCACATTTAAAAGTGGTACCCGTCGCCTTAGGTTGGGGTGATCCGGGGGTTGCGTTCACAGCGGTGATTCAGCTAGGTAGTATTGCGGCGGTGTTGTGGTACTTCTGGGGCGATTTAGTTCAAGTCACGACTGGAGCCATCAAAGCCATCCGTACCTCTAATTATGAGTCACAGGACTTCCGCATGGCACTGGGGATCGTTTTTGGAACCATCCCCATCGTCTTCTTTGGGTTACTGATTAAGATATTTATTCCCGATTTTGATAATTCACCGCTACGGAGTGTGCAATCAATCGCGATCGCTTCAATTGTTATGTCCCTGCTGCTGGGACTTGCTGAACAAGTAGGTAAGCGTAAGCGCAACTTTGAGCAGCTCGGTGTCATGGATGGTGTGATTATGGGATTGGGTCAGGCAATGGCCTTAATGCCTGGTGTGTCTCGCTCTGGTTCCACGCTGACAACAGGGCTATTTATGGGTTTAGAGCGGGCAACCGCCGCTCGTTTTTCGTTTTTACTCGGTATTCCGGCGATTACGTTAGCCGGATTAGTGGAGTTGAAGAGTGTTCTGGAAGAAGGCTTGGGGGATGCTGGGATGGTTTCCTTGGCAATCGGTGTCATCTCAGCCGCTATCTTCTCCTACCTGTCGATCGCATGGCTATTACGCTTCCTGCAAACTCAAAGTACTTGGGTATTTATCTGGTATCGCTTAGTATTTGGAGTGGCAATTCTGGGCGCGATCGCCACAGGACTGTTAAAGAATGTCTAATCTCTGTTAGGAGCAACCATTAATGGCAACCGTGTTTTTAGCTGCTCATAGCAGCACTTGGCAGGACGTAAGCGCAGGACTATCCTTGATGCTGCCTGGTATGACGAATTTATGCTTGGGACAGACAGCCCCAGGCAGTGAGGTGAATTTGGTGCTGGGGCTGTTTCAAGCTTTCATTTTAGGAATTGTGCAAGGATTAACAGAATTCTTGCCCATTAGTAGTACAGCTCATCTTGAGGTTTTTACTAAAGCACTGCACTGGGAAACCGTAGCCGGAAAGCCGTTTCTTGCCACGATTCAATTTGGTAGCGTTGTCGCCGTATTAATCTATTTTTGGCAAGATATCAGTAAGATTTTTACGGGTGGATTACAAGCCCTCCAAGAAAAGGATTGGCAGCGAGAAGAGTGGAAAATCATTGTTGGAATAGCTGTAGGAACATTGCCAGTCTTAGTAGGTGGATTTATTCTGAAGAAGGCACTGAATGACGAAAATTCGGCAATTAATAGCATGGCGATTATTGCGATCGCGTCAATTGTGATGTCAACTTTGCTAGGATGCGCCGAGCAGTTTGGTCAGCGCAAGCGGAATTTTGATGATTTGCAGATTAAGGATGGCATCTTGATGGGCTTAGGCCAAATGCTAGCCCTAGTGCCGGGAGTCTCCCGTTCTGGCTCTACTTTGACGGCTGGGTTGTTTCTGGGATTAGAACGACAAACAGCCGCTCGTTTTTCGTTTCTCTTGGGGATTCCAGCCCTTACTATTGCTACACTCTATGAATTTTTCAAGGAGGCGTTGGGCAAGATTGATATAGCCTTAGTGATTGTAGGGACAGTATCTGCTTTTGTGTTTTCTTATGTGTCAATCGCTTGGTTATTAGGTTACCTGCAACGAAAAACTACCTGGGTATTTGTCTGGTATCGCTTGGCGTTTGGAGCAGCAATTTTGAGTGCGATCGCTACGGGCTTTTTGAAAAATAACTAACTTGGAAAGAGGTTGAAAGCAGGTCTGGAAAATTGAATAGTGGCAAGTTTATTCTTAATGTTAGCCTACAAAGTATTATCATCATTAGTAATGATAAATTCCTAATTAAAGACGTGTTAGAGACACGAATCAATTAGGTTGTAATGGTTTGATAAAATTCGTAAGGTGTAACTATAAATGATGGATCGAAAGGGTGCCTAATATCCTGTTTCAGATCGCTCACAAGATTCAGAGTCAATTGCTATTAACAGAACTGAAAATTTAGGTAGCGTTAGGTAATCCCAACAGGGTATTAAAGCTTACTTCTAGTAAGTGAATCATCTGCCATTAACAAGGATGACAGCGCGTGAGCATACTTTATGTAGTTGGAACGCCGATTGGTAACCTGGAGGATATGACATTCCGGGCAGTACGGATTTTACAATCGGTAGATTTGATCGCGGCGGAAGACACGCGCCACACGGGGAAGCTGTTGCAGCATTTTGAGATTAAGACGCCCCAAGTAAGTTATCACGAACACAATCGCACCGAACGTTTATCCGAATTGCTGAAGGAGCTGGCTGAGGGAAAAGCGATCGCTCTGGTTACGGATGCTGGAATGCCGGGAATTTCTGACCCAGGTTATGAGTTGGTTAAGGCTTGCATTGAGGCGGGGATACAGGTGGTGCCAATACCCGGAGCCACAGCGGGGATTACAGCCCTCAGTGCGGCTGGGCTACCGACAGATCACTTTGTTTTTGAAGGTTTTTTACCAACAAGCGGTCAAGCTCGGCAGCATCGCTTAGAATTGCTGCAAGCGGAATTGAGAACCTTAATTTTGTATGAGTCTCCTCATCACCTCCGCGCCACGTTGCAAGATTTAGCCAACTCACTAGGAGCCAACCGTCCCATCGTCCTGGCACGGGAATTAACGAAGTTGCACGAAGAGTTCTGGCGGGGGACAATTCGGGAGGCGATCGCTCACTACACGCAGAAGAACCCTAAGGGAGAATTTACTCTCGTCATTGCTGGAGCGCAACCAGACATGCCTGTGCTCTCAGAAAATGAGCTGAAAACTGAGTTAGTGCAAATCATGGCTCAGGGAATATCGCGATCGCAAGCGAGTCGCCAGTTAGCTCAAATCACCAAACTCTCCCGGCGAAAGCTTTATCAACTGGCTCTCTCAATTCCAGGTTCTGATATAGAAGCGGCGAAGGAGGATTAACTTAAACGTGAAAGATCGATTGTTACTCACAGGTTTGCTGATGGTACTGGTAGGTTGTAATCAATCGCCCACGCCCTCAGGCTCAGAAACACCCATCTCCTCACCTAGTTCAGCCGCTTCTACTTCAGCACCAGTCTCTCCAAGCTCTAGTCCGACAGCGTCTAACCCCGTGGAGGCATCTCCGAGTTCCAGTCCAATACCTTCAGAGCCAATGCAGGCATCTCCTAGCCTAGGAAAAACAACTGCACAGCCCCTTTCCCCTCCAGCCTCGACAGCATTTACGATTTCCCCTCAGGGAATTGGCCCAGCCAAGGTGGGGATGACGTATGCACAACTCAAAAAGCAGTTGGCAGGAAAGGCAGAATTTAAGGTAAAGTCACCCTTTATTGTCGATTTTGATGCGATCGCGGTCAGCCAAGGGGGAAAAGAGCAATTTTATATTCTCTATCCGACTGGAGTCCCTTTAGCAGAGTCCGATGTCATTGAAGCGTTAGTCACTGATAATCCGAACTATCGTACCGCTCAAGGAGTTGGCCCCGGAACTGCGATCGAGCAAGCCGAAGCCGTCTACGGTAAGGCAAGCTTATCTTACAACAGCCTCAACGAGTCAAGGGAATACGTCCAATTTACCAACCAACCCTCTAAAGATATCGCCTTCCGCACGAAGGCACCAGCCAGCCAGCCATTCGCAGGCATTTATCCTGCGTCCAAAGCGGAACTCAAAAAGACAAGTAAATTTCAAAAAGCTGCCTCGATTGGGTTAGTAGAAGTTTACTGCCGACAAAACTGCCCTCTTCCCGCGCCCTAAATATTCATCAGTTTTGAAGTCCGTCTCAACAGCCCAAAACCTTACCCGAAAGAAACCAAGAAAGCCCCCGTTTTTGGCACGGGGGACTCTCAATTAGCCAGTATTTAACAAGCCAGCGATAATTAATCCCAAACAGGGCTACGGGTCTAAGGAACTTATGATACCCGTGTGTTTTTGACCAGGTAAAAGGTAACTATTGGTAGGTTTAAAGTTTATAACGAAATCATCAACTAGCAGGCTTTTAAAAGCCTTGCATCCAAAATCTCAAATCCAAAAGATTTAATAACCTTGGATGAAAGGCGAAACAGAGAAAACAGCCGTCCAAAATGCAAAATCCAAACTTGTTTTGTTATTCAGTCATGTAAAACTGCTGACTCTTTTTCAAGGGTTATGACCTAAGCATCTTGGAACACATCGCTGGAAAACATCTCTGTTAAAGTGCGCAGATAAGGTAAAAAAGTCGCCATCTCGTTAGCAGGCAGGCGATCGTGCATGTCCCAGCCCATAGTTTTGAGCATGTCTTGTACCAGCTTCCAACTCACCTTCAGGCGAGGATATAACATAACGCATAAGGGGAAGAGTTCTTGCTGTACCGAGCGGATGTCGTCTTCTAAAACGCACAGGCAAAGATAAACCTGAAACATCTCAACATCACGAATACTGGCGGTTTTAACCGTAGGGTGACTCAGAGACCCACTATAGCTTGCATAGCTTGGATGTAATCGGCAAACTTGATTACAAACAGAGACGGCAATTTTGCTGCTAAAAGGTAGAAGATGCTGAACGGCAGATAGAGCCGGAGAATCCAAGGGATGGTTGGCAGCCGCTTCGTAGGCAGCCTGTAGGGGCATATACATGTGGTCATCCATCACCTTCAAGTAGGGCAGCCATAGCCTCTGCTCTGGAGGTGTGAGCCACTCCAGCAATTTTTGACCCGTGTAATGAAACTGCATACTGACAAAGCCAATTGCACGGCGATCGACGCGAGTGTATTTCTGACGCACCAAACCGAAGTCTTTACCCACAATCACAGATAGCCGTCGTGGAGTTGAGCGCTCCGCATAGGCGGCTAACACTTTTTGAAATAGCACGCGAGTATCTGCGGCAATTTCCAAAGGATTAATCAGGTCGGGGTTGATGCCGTGTCGTCGAATTTCCTCCGATAGCAACGTTTCTGTGAGAGACCACGCTTGCGCACTGGCTAAATTCAAATTTTGCAACAGCTTTTCCGTCGTGCGCTCTCGACCTTCTGTAGAAGCAACTTCCTTGAGGCTGTCAGGCTCTTTCAGCGCTGAGTACTCATCCTGCCCTGTAACGGAAACAAAGTATTTCCGCGCCCAGAGAGCAGCGAGAGAATGAACATTCGATTTTGATGATTTAGACGAGGGAACTAGGGAAGCGAGATCGCCCTTTGGGGCAGTGCCGGAAGGGTAATCGCCAGCTATAGACTTAGGGACTGAAACTCCAGGGGGCTGATGTTCAGCCCCGATAGATGCCAACGGGTGAGCCATGTCAACAGGGATGCTATTGCGGATATATGAAAATGATCTATGCCGTATTTTTACCTATTTTTATAATTTAGCAAACAAAATTTTTACGTTTATTCAAATAAAGCGGAATCGGTCATAATTTTTATGAGCCGATGAGGCAACATTCAGAAAGCTGCTTCCCTGAAGGGTAGACGCCAAAAAGTACTTTTTCCAAATAGCGATGCCCTCTGGGATCAATGCTTCTGCTACCAGTGAGCCAAGACTGATGGCTTTGGGCGAAAAATAAACTAATTCCTGCTATTTTAAAAAGAATCCTCTAGTTCGGCTAAGAACTGCATCGATTCTTTCTTGATTCTAAGTTGGGCTAGCTCTTGAGCCAAAATGCTTGGCAGCTTCCTGTATTACAGAAGTCACGGATAATCTCAGAATTTTATATTCTTTTAAACCGTTCCAGTTCTTTGGCAAAATGAGCCGCAGCTTCCTGTGTGGCCTATTTCAAGGATAAATTTACAACTTTATGTTCTATTAAAGGAATAAGTCTACCTTGACAATAAATTATTACTTTAGGGCGTTGTCTAACGTGCCCATTGATGCAATAAATAAGCGTAGTATTTTTCCTTGTCCACTTTATTCATTGCTTGAATCTTTCTACCACCCCTCTCCACCTTGGTACGCCCCTGACTTTCACCACTCGTTAGAATAACTGTTTCCCATTCTTGCAGCTCATAAAATTCTGGATGCGCAAGATAGGTTGTGGCGAGAACATCCCAGAAGTAATAAACTTGTGTCACTACCAGTGCATAACATTGCCCTGCTAAATCTGAGATGGGGTATTGGCGTTGTTTGGTCAGTTGACGCACAAACTCTGATGTCACAGGTACATTATTGGTTAAATCCAAGGGACACATTATCAGGGGAATCTGTGTCTGCCATACCCGATGAGCTGCAAGGGGATCCCAGTAGACATTCCATTCCGCTGAACCGTCCTGTGCCGGTTCCAGACTTTGTTCAACATTACCGGGAACGTTAAGAGCACCTCCCATCCAGACAATTTTCTCGATTTTACGCTCGATTTGGGGTGCTAGATCGAGGGCGGCGGCTACCGTCGTCAAGGGGCCTGTTACCATCAAAGTCACGGGTCGATCTGCCCCTAAGAGCGATCGCACCATAAATTCTTGACCCGTTTCTTGAGCCAGAGGCGTCTGAATCTCATCCCGCTCGTTGAGAATGGGGAGATGATCCACTATAAAAGAATCCCGACGGTAAAGACTTGGGAACGGATTAATACCTCGCACTGTACTCTCTGCGACTGGGATGTCCCAACGCCCCATTAAATCCAAAATTTTGCGTGTCGCGCTTACGGCTGGTTGAATATAACAGTCTGCTGGAGTCACAACGATGCCAAGGGGTTGGATGTGTTCCATCGTCATGAGCAGCACGGTTGCGAGATAATCATCTACACCACCATCCTGATCCATCAATACTAGTTGTTTAGACATAGTATTTTGCATTAACTAGGGTCTTAATAAGGTATCATCCATTACTAAACAATAAAATGCTAAAGGAACGAATTCTTAGGATACTCAGTTTATCCTTGCTCATTTGCAGCGCTTTTATTCTTTGTGCCGCGCTAGGAATGCTGCTCAAACCCGAGGCATTTCATAAGTTCTTTTCTCCGGTTCAACTCGTTCCCGATCTAGTTCCGCCCTCCCTTAGCCGAAACTACTACTGGGATGTACGAAGTTATGCAGAGATGGTCTTAAGTAACCGTTGCCTTGCTTTCTATCCTCTCTGGCCTCTGTTGACCCGTTTCCTGTTTAATCCTCAAACTCTAGAGCAGGCTGCACACGCTTTACTCAAGTTTTCTACAGTTATTTTCTTTATTTCTTCACCCCTCTTAATTGGGGTGTTTATCAAGAACTTAAAAGAACCCAAAATAACGACTTTAATACTGCTTGCTTTCTCGGTTAGCCCAATGGCAATTTTCCGAGTTATTGGTTATACAGAAAGCTTGTTTACTCTTCTTAGTGTAATTTTTATTTGGCTCTGTATGCGTTCAACTCAGTTGAACAATAAGATTCAACTGGCTTTATTATTTATCGTAACCTTTTTACTATCTTTAAACCGACCCATTCTTATACAATCCTTGATAGCCTCCATTGCATCGCTTGGAACAGTTATTTTCTTTGATAATTTAAAATCACCCAGAGAAAGGAGAGATTTTTTAAGTCAAGTCAACCAATATGCACAAGAAATTCAAATGACTGTTGTGTTATGGATTTCAGCAATCTTAGGTTTCTCTGCTTATGGAATTTATTGTTTGCATTCGAGAGGTAATTTTTTAGCCCCGTTTATTGACCAAAAATATTGGTCAACCAAAACCGGGTTACATTTAGAACTAATCCTTTTTCCGAAATCGCCCTTATTTGATTTGTTGGGACTTTATTTCCCTATTCTTGTTTTGGGAATTTCATTATTTTTTGTCTATTATAAGGTTGAAAGTGAAAATCCATTAGTATGGGTTCCTAACTCTCCTATTTGGAATGTTTTAATTTTGTACCCACCCTTACTGGTTATATCTTATATAGTCAACTACTTTAGATTGAAAAATAAATCAGCAAATGGAAAAAACTATCTCACTCGTCTAAATACTTCCGATTTTACTCAAACCTTAAGTAATAACTATATATTTTGGTTCTGCGCTTACTTCTCCGTAGTTCACTGCGCTCTAATATTTTTTACACGCGATCGCCTTTATAGCCTAGGTAGGCATATCTTTGGGATTCCCTTCTTTTTTCTTGCCCTTGGATATCTTTGTTGTTGCATACCTGGTAAGAAGACTTATCAAGCCTTATGGTGGTTCATTATAATTTCTGCAATCGCTCTTGTGGAACAATGGGTGAATTATGGTCAAAATAAGTGGCTTGGTTGAAATTCTCTCAGGTTTTATAGGGCAATAAACTAATGCAGCGTGGCGGAAATAACTATCCAGTTGAAAAAGGCTACAAGGTTGACTATATAACCTTACTTTCATAAAAGCCTTCTGCCCCCTGTCTACTCCTACAGAGAACGCTGACGCTCCTAACGTCGCTACCGCTTCGCTATCGCGAACTGCCTTCTTGCACTAGGATTTTGGACGATATCAGGCTATAAATTTGAACTCTATGTCCTCTATGGCTCATAAAAAAACATAGGTATTCTTTGAGTGGGAACGAAGTAATACAAAAGCATGAAACCCTCTTCTGAAAGCATCAATGCAGCCTCAAAAAAAGGCTTTTTCCATCAATGGCGATCGCAGTGGCAGCCCAATACAGTAGGGTGGATGATTGGCGTAAGTACCCTGATTCTCTTTGGGTGCAGCAGTTTACGACATGCCCTTTTTCAATCCTCGGCAAGCGATTTGGGAATTTTTGACCAAGTTGTGTACCTGATTAGTCAAGGACAACCCCCAATTTCATCTCTGCTTAATTTTCATATTCTGGGCGACCATGTTGCCTGGGTATTTTATCTGTTGGCTTTGCTGTACAAGGTTTACCCAGATGTCCACTGGTTATTCGCCGTGCAAGCCATTTCCTTATCACTGGCTGCCTTTCCCCTGTGGCAACTAGCGCGGGAAGCAGGGTTGAAGGAATCACAAGCAACAGCGATCGCAGCAGTATACCTGTTGTATCCACTCGTATTCAATATCAATCTGTTTGATTTTCATACAGAAGTCATGGCTGTCCCAGCCCTATTTTGGGCAATTTTAACAGCGCGGCGGGGTCAAACGGCATGGTTTTGTTGTGCTGTAATTTTTGTGTTGGGATGTAAAGCCGTTCTTGCCTTAACCGTGGCGGCAATGGGAGTTTGGCTGCTTGTCTTTGAGAAGAGGCGACTGTGTGGGGTGATTGCGATTATTGCTGGGGTTGCTTGGTTCGTGCTTGCGACACAGGTGATTATTCCCATGTTCAATCCTACAGAGGTGTCAGCGATCGCGCGTTATGCCTATTTGGGAAACTCAGTCATGGAGGTGGCAAAAAATCTCGTCCTCAAGCCCAACCTAATATTCCAAAAAGTCTTCTCTCTGGACACGCTCGAATATTTCGCTTTATTGTTACCCCCACTCATTTGGGGACTTTCACCTCGACATCTAACGCCTCTGGTGGCGGCAATTCCTGCCCTGATGTTAAACATTCTCGCCGACTACCCCTATCAACGGGACTTAATACATCAGTATTCACTACCTGTGTTGCCGTTTCTCCTCGTCGCTGTAATTTCCAGTCTCAAAAAGGGACGAGGATGGCTGCAAAACCAACGGACAATTATCCTTTGGTCGTTAGTTGCTTTCGTGGCTTTAGCCAAATTTGGCTATTTTTGGTCGCGGTATGTCAGTTATCTGGATACTTGGCAAGCGACACGAGATGCGATCGCACTGGTGCAAACTAAAGAGAGTGTTTTGGCATCTGGTCATATTGTGCCTCATCTGAGTCACCGCCCCTTAATCCAGTCTGCAATGCCTGGTTTAAAGCCTGCTGACTTAAGTCAGTTTAAGTATGTTTTGCTCAACCTGCGTCATCCGGGTTTGGGGAGTCCTCCAGAAATCGGCCCCAACTTGGTAAACCAACTTAAGCAGATGCCTCAATTTCAACTGCGCTATCAGCGTGACGACGTAGTTGTCTTTGAAAAGGTCATCTGAAGTATAAAGTCAAAATGTTCCTTCATCACCGCCTTTCAAAGGCAGAAAACTCCAACATCTATGCAACGTCAGATGTTCTAATTGAATACCACCAAGAAAACCCAGTTAATACCTTTGAACAGGTAAAATCCTCCCATAATAATCAGCAGCCCACCACCTATACGCATAATCCATTCGGAATACTTGACTAGGGTGCGGGCTTGTTTGGCTAAACCTGTAAACAGACTGGCGAAGAAAATTAGCGCACTTGTGCCCAATGCATAACTGATCATTGTCAGTGTGCTTTGAATCTGAGAACCGGTCTCAGCCGCTGCTGCAAGAACTGAAAACAGAACAGGACTAGTGCAGGGAGAACTAACCAGCGCGAATGTTACCCCAGCACTGTAAGGTCCAGTGATGGGCAGTGTAAAGCTAGATTGTGGTAAAGGTAAGCGTATCACCTCTAAAAGCGAAAGTCCCATCAGCAGAATCACTAGACCAACAGCAATATTGACGTAACCCCGGTAGTCACGCATCACAATCCCAGCAAAGGAAGAGACTAATCCCAACAAACTGAGAACGGTTACGACTCCTAGGACAAAGAACCCTGCCTTGATGAAGGCATCCCGGCGAGATGTAACTTCACGAGTACCAATGTAGGTCAGATTGACAGTCAGTAAGCCGAGGTGACAGGGCGAGAGGCTACCAATTAAACCGCCAACAAACGCTAATAAAAGCAAGACCAGTGGGTTGCGGGTATTCTGTTTACCGAGCCATTCGTGATAATTTTGTTCTAGATAGAAGACGAAATTTTGGAGCGGCTCGGATAGGGTGATCCAATCGATATGGCTGAGCGCCAGTATCACTAGAATCGTCCCCACGAAGAGCAATCCAGGTACTAAGAATTTTAGACGCTTGCGTCCAGCCCAGTATGAAGCGAAATTTTTGATGCCTGTCACGATTTGGTTAGTTCAGTTAAGTCGAATGGCACTGACTTAAGCGAAAAGTGATCCTTTCTAGGAAAAACCAAGATTGGGGGGATTCCCCCCAAACCCCCCACTGGGGGACGGAGTGCCTACCTAGAGACCCCCTGCACAAGGGTTGGTTGGTGAGTTAAGAGATTTCTTAAGCCAGAGACATTCCAGTTAAGTCGGTCAGAATCAATCAAAAACTCCATAAGCAGAATCT
>NZ_DATNPA010000324.1:0-8788 GCF_036703385.1 Allocoleopsis sp.
TTAATCCTATTGCCTCCTTAAATCATGCAATCTTGGCCTTATAAGGGCAAAAATATTATTTAAATTAATTCCTAAAAGCCTTAATAATCAAGGATTGTGGCGAATATATTCTAATAGAAGTCGCGAAAATAAATTTATTGAAAGAATTACCCTAAAATTCGGATTTCCACCTGGATGAGTGCCCATCATCTCTAAATGGCTGTCCGTCTTGCAGCGAGTGCGGAACTAAATATTCCACAGGATGTCATTTACTAAAGCTTTGGTTATGTTAGGGTAAAGGGAATGTTATGCTAGAGTCAACAAAAAATGGCTGACATGTGCTTAATGACCAATCAGGAATGACACTTTATACCTTGCTAAAGAGTAAGAACTTGGAACCATTAGCATTCAATAATTCTCAAAATAAAGCTTGAGTCCAACGCTTGTTGAAACAGTCCAATCTGGAGATTGGCTACTGCAACACTGCAGAAATATCGCACCCGTTGCCAATTGAAGAGGAAGAACATCCTCCTCGGAATCGGTGAAGAACTTCTGTTGCCATGCATTAGGGACAACAGGCCAAATTTTTGCTGTCTATTAAGGAGTAAATTGCGTATCATGCCACAGCCAATAGTTATCGAGTTTCTAGGAATGATGGGAGCTGGGAAAACCACTATCGCCCGCTTAGTAATTGATGAGTTGCAGCGTCGAGGCTATAAATGCCCATCAACAAACCAAACTGCCGAGTGGATGATTAAATCCGGATTCAACAACTTACCGAGAGCAATTGGATTACTAGAAAAACTCAGTTATTACTCAAAATTCTCTTACCTAATTGCTGCCTTACGATTTCCGCTAATAGCCTTCCGGTCATATCGTTATGCTCTTAGTGTTGTGCCACAGAACCGATATAGTTGGCAATCAAGTAGGACTCCCATGAACTGGAGGGGAATTTTTAAAAAGTACATCTGGAATTCTCCCTATGATATCGTTGTCTTGGAAGAGGGAGCCCTTCAATATAACATTCAAATACCTTTGTTTGGTGAACAATACTCCAGTGCTGCCCAAAGGAAGCTTATTTCCAGTTTTATGGAGAAAGAAAATCATTTGTTTGTTTGCGTAAAAATTGATACGGAAACAGCTATGGAACGAATTCAGGGTCGAGCTGCTGCCGCCCATCAGGAAGGCTTTTCATCGTGGCAATTTGAAGATGAGACCGAGGAGTATCAAGTCCAGAAAGCAGACCAAGCTATTAGTCTCTTTGAATCAACTTTCAACCATATTAAGGCACTCAGACCTGACTCCCTAATAGAGATTGATTCTCGGACAGATCCAAAAGAGAATGAAGAGCGAGTGATTGCGTTTATCGACAAACACTTTCCCTTGAAAGAGAAAAATGCTTATACTAACTCTGGGTTGCCTACCCCTTTTGTGAGACGAACCACACAGGCACAGAGTTCGCTCCAGGAGAAAACAAGAGGACATTAAAAATTACTAGGTTAGTTCTCTAGCCATCACCCTAACCTCAAGCCTTAAACCTTGTCCCTCCGCCACCAAGCTCGCACCAATTGAATTTCTTCGTAACTGTATTGTTCTCCCAGATGTTCCCGGATGATTTTTAGGGAATCAGCACCGACAGTTTGAATGGCTTGCACTATCTGATTTTGCCGCTCCGGACACACCATTCGATTGATATCAACGGGTTGTTGCATCTCTAACAGCTCACTCAAATGAGTCACAATTGTGCGAGGGGTAAAACCGCGCTTTTGCGCAATTTCTTCAACACTCAATCCTTGCTGATAGTATTGCAGTGTTACCATGTGAGTGTTAGAAGGCAGAGGCACTGGTAGTTTTTGTTCCTGACAGAAGGCACGGATTTCTGAAACAAATGTATTTCCGTATTGATTGACTTTATTCGTCACGACACCGGAAATTTTCGCAAAAGATTCAAGGGTTTGAGGTTGCAACTGTGCCATCAGTCTGAGGCTGGAATCAGGAAAAATTACATAAGGTGCAACAGATTGGGTATCGGCTATGTGTTTACGCAACTTTCGCAGGCGTTCAAAGAGGATTTCTATTTCGGCATTTCTGGGGTTAATCTCGGCTAATGCTTTAGCGACGGGTGTTTGAGTGATGGCAATTTGAACGGTTCGCTGACTCCGCAGTATTTCCCAGCTCAGTTTGTTAAGCTTTAGGATACGGTAGCCATCGGTCGTCTCGTCAACTAAACCTTGATGTAAGAGCGATCGCGCCAACATCTTCCACGCATCGACACTTCTATCCTTGCCAATGCCGTAGGTAGAGAGCAGGTGATGCCCGTACTGCTCGATTTTCTGCTTTCTCGAACCCCGCAGCACATCAATAATATGTGTCATCCCAAACCGTTCTTTGCAACGCGCCACACAGGAGAGGAACTTTTGCGCTTCAATTGTCCAATCTTCTACAGGTTTGGGGTTGCGACAGTTATCACAGTTCCCACAATCCCCTTTAAACCGTTCGCCGAAGTAGCGTAATTGGATGGTACGGCGACAGTCGGTTCCTTCGGCGTAGTCGATTACCTGACGCAACTGTTGATGGGCAACTCGTTGTTCTTTGGGATCGGGTTTTTGCTCGATGAGATAATCAATGGTGCGGATATCAGCGGCACCGAAGAAGAGGGTACAATGTGCCGGTTCCCCATCACGTCCCGCTCGTCCTGATTCCTGATAGTATCGCTCTAAGTTGTGAGGTAAGTCGTAGTGAATGACGAAGCGCACATCGGGCTTATTAATACCCATACCAAAAGCAATGGTGGCTACCATCACCCGCACGTCATCCCGAATGAAGCGCGTTTGATTGGTTGCCCTGGCTTCATCACTCATCCCGGCATGGTAAGGCAATGCATCAATCCCATCTTTCTGGAGACGAAAAGCGACTTCATCCACCGCACGACGACTTAGGCAGTAAACAATGCCTGAGCCTTTATGGGATTTAATTTTTTTTAATAGCTGGTTGTAGCTGTGGCGTTCTTTGGGTTGAACTTCGTAGTACAGGTTGGGACGGTTGAAGCTGGCAATGTGAACTCCGGGTTGCCGCAACGTCAGTTGTTCAAGGATATCCTGTTGCACACGTTTGGTGGCGGTGGCAGTGAGGGCGAGAATGGGGATATCGGGATAACGTTGGCGCAGTTGCCTCATTTGCCGATATTCTGGGCGGAAGTCGTGCCCCCACTCAGAAACGCAGTGGGCTTCATCAATGGCAAAAGCGGAAATACCAATTTGCGATCGCACTTTCTCCAGAAATGGTAGAAATTTCTCCCCCAGTAAGCGTTCGGGTGCAACATAAAGGAGTTTAATTTTGCCGTTGAGGATGGCGAGTTCGCGCGATCGCACATCGTCCCAGCTGAGCGTACTATTGAGAAATGTCGCCCCAATGCCATTATCCACGAGGGCATCCACTTGGTCTTGCATCAGCGCAATTAACGGCGACACCACCACTGTTAAACCGGGTTTTAGCAGCGCTGGCAGTTGGAAACATAGGGACTTCCCACCACCTGTGGGCATGATAATCAGTAAATCGTGATTCTGGAGCGCTTGTTCAACAATCTGTCGCTGCCCTGGACGAAAGGCATCGTAACCAAAGAAATGTTTGAGCGCTTCCTCCAGAGAGTGAAACTGGGGCATGGTAAATGAGGTGAACCTTTATTGATTATGGCGTAGGGCCGGTGGCTGAAGTTGACCAAGAGTCACCAACTTGGTACTCATCGTCCGAGTTTGCTGGTGTGTTCATAACTTCAGTCGCAAGGATCGGTTTCCCCTCTTGAGGTACTGCTTTCGGATTTTCTTAGATCATTTCACTTTTACTGCGCTACGCATTGACCGCCTTAACGTCAGCCTTGCTTGCCGTCTGCGAATGATTTTCATGTTTCAGTCCCCTTACGGGGATTGAGTCAGCCGAAAGCCTCCATAAGATGCTGGTTCCTTCTTAAGGATTCTCTCTTTAAGTTTAAGTGTCGTAGGCGATCGCGCATTAGACGGCAGCCGCGTCCACCCATTCACTGTTTCGCGACAGTAAAACTTTTCTAGTGCTTCACCTCATAATAGTAGTTAGAAACTTTATTAAGTTAAGTAACAATGCCAAAAGCAATCTGGAATGGTGCAGTTCTCGCCGAGAGCGACAAGTGCGTAGTCGTGGAAAACAATCAATACTTCCCCCCCGACGCCATCAATAAGGAGTACTTTAAGGACAGCAATACCCACACCACCTGCCCTTGGAAGGGCGTTGCTAGCTACTACAGCATTGAAGTGGATGGACAGGTTAACAAAGATGCCGCTTGGTACTATCCCACAACGAAAGATGCGGCAAAAAATATTGAAGGCTATGTAGCATTCTGGAAGGGCGTAAAAGTTGAGGTGTAGTTAGCCATCCTGGGGGTAAGGTATGCCTTGCCCCTACGTTAATTTTCTACTTTTTTTAATGGCATTTATCAGCTCGTCACGATAATCTTCATCATCTTCAGCGTTGGCACTGGCTAAGGTACTGTTGACCGCTCGACTCACGTTTAGTTCATTATTCAGCAGCGTGTTGAGGATATCTAACTGAGCATCCAGAATTTTGGGGCGTTTTTCGTACCAAGTGGCAATTATTTCTGATATCTTCTCTTCATCCTCAGGCAGGGCAGTGGCGAGCTTATCCAAGGTTGCCCAATCTTGAGGGGAAAAGAGCGATCGCTTCGTTTTCAACAGCTCAATGAAAGCTTTGATGTTCTGTTGATGAAATGACATTACCAGAGTCCTCAAAATTTTTGGCTTGCCGCTTGACGCGGGTGTTGTTTGGGGGTATGGATGAGATTGCCTCAATCCTCTCTTTAGCGATCGCTCTGTTGAGGAAAACATCATCACTTTTTACCACAAAAACAGTTTAAACAATACAAACTTGATTTAGCCCCAAGACATACTCAATGAGTCTTATGATTTTTTAGATAGTGATACTTCAGCCTGGATGAGTTGACACAGGCACCCTAGCCATTATTTCTATACACCAAATATAGCCAATGGACAAATTAATTTTAATCATAGGCTTGATAGGCTTGATCGTGGGCTTCATAGCCATTTGGTTGAACAAGCAGACAAACGCACGGAACCGCATCAGCCATGAACGAGCAAAAAACGCTTTATTACAGTTTGAAACACGCTTAGATGGACTAGAGAGGCAACTACAGCAGGAGGAACAGGAACGCACCACACTTCCGGCTGAACTCACAACCCTACCCACTCAGCTCGAAACCATCCAACACAATTACTCCCAACTGCATTCTCAACTCTCAACCCTACAAACTCAGTTAGAGTCAACCGATGGGGAACGTAGGCAACTCAACTCGCAATTAATAGAACTGCAAAACCAATTCGGGACAGTTTATCAAGCGATTACACCCTTACACACCCAACTCACTGAGCTACGCAGCCAGCTAGAGAACACCAACCAGGAGCCAGGGGAATTCCCTACCCAACTTGCAGAGCTGCAAATCGATTTAGAGACTGCCAACCAAAAGCGTGAGTATCTGCAATTCCAAGTTTCAGAACTACAAAGCCATATTCAAAGCATTACTCAAGAGCGCGAACAACTGTATTCCCAGCTGTCACAACTGCATCAACAGGTTGACAGCGTCCAGCAAGAGCGTGCACCTCTACAATCCGAGCTATCACAACTGCAAAACCAACTGCTTACCTTACAGCACGGACGCACTGATCTGCACTCTCAACTTCCCCAACTCCAAAATCAGCTAGAGACAACCACTCAAGAGCGTGAGTACCTAAATTTCCAAGTTGCCCAATTGCAAAACCAACTAGAAACTCTCATGCAGGAGCGATCGCAACTACACTTGCAACTATCACAATTGCACCAGTACATCGATAGTATCCGGCAGGAGAGTGTACCCCTACACACGGAGTTTTCACAACTGCAAAACCAAGTCCTTAGTGTTCAGCAGGAGCGCAGCCAACTGCACTTGCAACTTCCTCAACTCCGAACACAGGTGGAGTCAACGGCTCAAGAGCGGGAGTACCTGAACTTCCAAGTATCGGAACTTCAGACTCAACTAGAAACCCTCACACAGGAACGAGAGCAACTACACTCTCAACTGTTGGAACTACGCCAGCAAATTGACAGCGTCCAGCAGGAGCGTATGCCCCTAGAGTTCGAGTTCGCCCAACTGCAAAACCAAGTTCTGAGTGTCCAAGAGGGGCGCAGCCAACTGAACTCACAACTTCCTCAACTCCGAACTCAGTTAGAGACAAGCGCTCAAGAACGTGAGTACTTGAACTTCCAAGTGTTGAAATTTCAGACTCAACTAGAAACCCTCACACAGGAACGAGAGCAACTGCGCTCTCAACTGTCGGAACTACGCCAGCAACTTGACAGCGTCCAGCAGGAACGTCTACCCCTAGCGTCCGAGTTCGCCCAACTGCAAAACCAAGTTCTGAGTGTCCAAGAGGAGCGCAGTCAACTAGACTTACAACTTCCTCAATTACAAAGCCAATTCGAGAAGACACAGCAAGAGTGTGAGTACCTGAGCTTCCAACTGCCGGAACTGCAAAGTAAATTGGAAAGTCTTACTCAAGAGCGTGAGCAACTCCACTCTCAACTCTCGCAACTGCGCCAGCAAATTGACGGCATTCAGCAGGAGCTTATGCCGCTACAGCCGGAATTAGCGGAACTGCAAAACCAGTTTCTCACCCTCCAGCAGGAACGCACTCAATTGAACTCCCAACTTGCCAAACTGCAACGCCAAGTAGCCCAGGTTAGCCAACAGCGTGAGCAACTGCGATCGCAAAAGTCGGAGCTGCAAAACCAATTAGAGCAGGTTCCCCCACAGCCTGAACCGATCCAATCTCAGCCAGCTGAAGTCTTACCGCTGATGCAGGTATCAACCTCAGCTCCACAAGTTTCCCAGGATACGGGTTGGATTGTGTCTCAACAGGGTGAGGGAGACTATCGTACCATTCGTGAAGCGATCCGAAACGCTCAAGAGGGCGATCGCATTTTCATCCGTCCAGGGTTATACCAAGAAAGTCTGATTATCGACAAGTCTCTAGAAATCATTGGTGACGGGGATGTCGAAGCCATCATTATCCAAAGCGAGGACTCCAATTGCCTGCGGATGCAAACTGATTCTGCCTTGGTACGTGGCTTAACACTGAGTGAGATGGGGAGACATTACACCGTTGATATTTCCCAAGGGCAGCTCATCCTCGAAGACTGTAATATTACAGCCAACTCAAACTATAGCGTAGTTGCCATTGGTGGCCCGACCGCTAACCCCATCATCCGCCGCTGCCACATCTATGAAGGGAAATGGAATGGAATTTGGGTTTCCAACAATGCCAGAGGCACGGTGGAGGACTGCGATATCTTTGAAAACGGCAGTTCTGGAGTCGGGATCGGACAGGGAGCCAAATTAATTATCCGACGTTGTCAAATTAATCAAAACGGAGGGAAAGCGATCGCTGTCTATAACAAAGGTGAAGCCACCGTTGAAGACTGTAACTTGACAGGAAACGCAGATGGTGCATGGGAAATTGCCCAAGGAGGTTATGTCCGCAGTACTAGGAATATAGATGAAGTCTGAAATTACATGACTTCCTCAAACTTCAGACGGCTTCAGACTTCCCTCACCAGAGGGATGATTCACTTTCTCCCTTTATCGAACATCAAATTAGGGAATTAAGGGAGAACAGGCCATGCAGCTAGCAGGGAAAGTCGCATTAATTACAGGTGCCGGTTCTGGTATCGGGAAGGCTGCTTCCCTGCTGCTGGCGCAAGAAGGGGCAAAAATCGCCGCTTTGGGTCGAACTGAGGATGAACTCCAAGAAACAGTCACCAAAATACAACAGGCTGGTGGTGAAGCTATACCCGTCTGTGCCGATATCTCCCATCCCGATGAGATGCAACAAGCTATACAAACGATTGTGAATCAATGGGGGCGTCTGGATATCGTTTTTGCGAACGCCGGAATTAACGGTGTCTGGGCACCCATTGAGGAGTTGGAACCTCAAGAGTGGAATAAAACGATTAATGTCAATCTCACAGGCACCTTTCTCACGGTAAAGTATGCTGTGCCTTACCTGAAAAAACAGGGTGGCTCAGTGATTATTACTTCCTCGGTTAATGGCACACGCATCTTTAGCAATACGGGAGCTACGGCTTACTCTTGCACGAAAGCCGCTCAAGTTGCCTTTACCAAAATGGTGGCTTTAGAGCTGGCAAAGCACCGTATCCGTGTGAATGTGATTTGTCCGGGAGCCATTACCACTAATATTGATGAAAGTACTGAGCAACGGGATTTAGAGGAGATTAAGGAACCGGTGGAGTTTCCTGAGGGTAGGATTCCACTGACAGATGGCAAACCTGGCTCCTCTGAGCAGGTGGCTCAGCTCGTGTTATTTTTGGCCTCGGATGCTTCCAGCCATATTACTGGCACGGAGATGTGGATTGATGGTGGTGAGTCATTATTGCAAGCGTGAAGTACCCGCAGACTTTGCTACGTTATTCATGCTAACCCCCTAAATGTGTGTCCGAACCCATCAGCGAGACGATGATATGATAGGTCGAGCTTGTAAATCCACCAGCTTAAAATTGCGAAAAACCTTTTCAACTGCCACTAAGACTACCAGAAGATACAGTACTTAATCAAGCAACGCTTGCTTTTACAACAGGATGGCTCTGCGAAGAATTCTTATTTATTATTCCTCATCCTAGAGTTAATGATTCAGTAAATACTAGATATGATATTTTTGTAAAAGCAACTGAAGTTATTTATCATACCTATTGT
>NZ_DATNPA010000325.1:0-10114 GCF_036703385.1 Allocoleopsis sp.
GACAGTTTATATTCATCAGGAGTGCGAACATCTACAAGCAAATAATCGCTTGCCTTACTATCAATTAATTGCTTCAGTTGCTGTACGCTCATCACTGGCGTCTCTGCCTCCTGAACCGCATACCCAACTACAGGCCAATCTGCCGCCGCCGCAACAGGAACACCCGCTTGAATCAGGGGTCTCAGCAAATCTGAATTGTAACGCACAGCCAAAACGGCTGCGACCGTTCCTACAGCTACAACTAAAGCACAGCTGGATAACCAAAATTGCAGCTTAGAGCGTGAATTGGCAGAGCTTAGCTGATTTACAGACATATCCTTCACAAGTTCTACAGAAGAGACGAGCCAAATTTGGAAGATATCAAGCTTTAGGCCCACGTTTATATCCTAATAGACGTGAAACAAAAATCATAAAACTTTAGATATCTCTTTTTAAATAATTTAAAGAAAAAAAGATTTTTAAAGCCTATATAAAGCAAAATCCCCTACATAGAGCGTGGGGACTTAAGAGAATTAATCAACTGGCCTTGGATTCAGGAAAAGCTGAAAGCGATAAGCGCCAAGAGTAACTTCAGCCAGTAGTTAATTTAATTTGATGCGAGGTTTTTCCTCAATGGAATTCAGAGATGGCTGCCACAACTCTTGCTTGATCAGCTTCAGTCAAGTCATTGTAAAATGGCAAACGAAGTAAGCGATCACTCACATCTTCAGTCACTGGACAGTCACCTTCTTTACCGCCAAACTGCCGCCCCATCTGTGATAAATGCAAAGGCAGGTAATGAAAAGCGCTGATAATATTTTGAGCCTTCAAATGAGCAATCAAAGCTTGGCGCTTTTCCAGTGAAGGCATCAGTATGTAGAACATATGATAAGCCTGTTCACAGTCGTCTGGCACAATCGGGAAACGGACATTATATTTTTCAGCCCAGTCTTGAAGATGCTCGTAATAATACTCCCATATCTGCTGCCGCTTGGCCTGAATTTGTTCGTAGACTTCTAGCTGAGCATACAAGTAGGCAGCAAGCATGTCCGAGGGAAGATAGCTTGAGCCAATATCAACCCAAGTGTATTTGTCCACCTGACCGCGATAGAAGCGACTACGGTTAGTTCCTTTCTCACGAATAATTTCAGCGCGTTCAATATACTGGGGATCGTTGAGCAGCAGTGCCCCCCCTTCTCCACAGTTAAAGTTTTTTGTCTCGTGAAAACTCTGAGTAGCCATACAGGCAAACGTACCCAGATACTTCCCTTTATACTTGCCAAACAGCCCGTGAGCATTGTCTTCAACAACCGCGACGCCAGATTTTTTCGCAATCTCCATAATGGCGTCCATTTCACACCCAACACCGGCATAATGTACAGGGACAATAACTTTGGTACGGGGTGTGATTAGTTTTTCTAGTTTGTTTTCATCCAAATTGAGCGTATCTGGGCGGACGTCGCAGAAGACAGGGTAAGCACCCCGTAGAACAAAGGCATTAACAGTAGAAACAAAGGTAAATGAAGGAACAATAACTTCATCTCCTGGCTGGACATTTAGTAACAGCGCTGCCATTTCTAAGGCATGAGTACAAGAAGTAGTAAGCAGCGCTTTATCGACTCCCAATGTCTGTTCTAAGAAAGTATGACATTTCTTGGTAAAAGGACCATCACCGCAAGTATGTACGTTCTTGATGGCCTGTCGGATATACTCAAATTCTTTCCCAGCAGCAAAAGGTTGGTTAAAGGGAATTGTGGACAACAGAAACCTCCGCTTTTCTTGTCGTTAGAATGTGCTATTAACTGGCGTCAATTTTATCCATATCCAGCTAAATTAGCACGATTATAAAGAATTCTTTGTATAGGTCATTAGTTTTCATTTCTCCTTTATCAAAAAATTATAACCCCACTGCAATTCTTCCATTGTCACAACCCAATAATTATTTTTTCAATTAAAAGCAATCCGCAAAAATGCTAACAAATTTCACGAGTTTTTTTGCTGAGATGCCAATTTAATCCCTGATAATGTTATCAATTACACAATCCAAATTGAACTTTTCGTTAGACCTAAAAAGTTGAAGGAAAAAATACTCCAGCAATAGACAGTCTTTTTTTAGTTGGGAAGGATTTGAGCAGAAAAAGACTGATATAAATTTTAGAGAGAACAATTCCCCGTCCAATCCGTTGAATTAAGGCTCAGAAGGCTCAACCGAGTCCCGCTCTGTACGAATCCACTTGGTTTGCGGGCGAATAAGAAACCCCAGATAAAGAGGAATCTTCCACAAAATGTAAAAAGGCACAGCTAAAAGTGCTGCAAGGGGTAACTCAGCTCGACCAAACTTAGCCCAAGCACCAAGAATTGAAATAAAAATGAGCAATCCTTCAATTGCTAAAATAAGGGCTGGAATCCATGAAACTCCCAGCTTCCCCGCTATTAATGCACCCCCCATAACAGCAGCCCAAATCATCACTAACAATGAGAGTGGCGGGACACAAAGTTCTAGGACAAGCGCAAGTAAATCAAAACGTTTTTGAAGCAAAGCAGCTCTTAACAGCCGGGGAATTTGTGTCAGCAAAGTCTGCAAATGACCATGCTCCCAGCGTGTCCGTTGGCTCTTGGCAGCTTGGGTTTGCTGTGGGAGACGCCCTATTACTTTGGCATCCCGGCAAAATAGGGGAGGTTGACCAGAAATCGCCAGATCTACAGCCAATTGCATATCCTCGACAATATTGCCACTCGCCAAGGCTGCATTCGCGATCGCAGACCAAGGAAAAGCCATCCCCGTACCCGTTAACAGGCAAGGCAACCGCAGTTGCGCCAATCCACTCGGACGGACCAAGTTCTTCACCATAAACGCCAGTGCCGAAACTGAGTCTTTCGGTCCTGGCTTAGCGGGTTGTTCCATGAGGTAGATAGCTTGAACGGGTCGTTCATTTGCCGCAGCAACAGCAGCAATCCGCTCAATTGCTCCTTGAAGAACAATACAGTCAGCATCGACCATCACCACAACATCTGGTGGGTCTTCCTTAATGGACTGCAAGCCATAATCCAAAGCATACCCTTTGCCCCTTCGCTCAAAGTCCTGTCGTTCAAGAACAATCACATCAAATGGGTGTCCACTCTGCGCTTGTTCGTTCGACTCTACACCGCTAGCACAGCAGCGCTTTGCGATCGCAGCTGTCTCATCACTACAGTTATCAGCAATGACGACAAGGCGGTCTTGAGCCGTTAACTGAGGCAATATTGTCTCCAGCGTTGCAGCAATTCCTTGCGCCTCATTGTGCGCGGGTACTAAAACAGCGACCCTCGGTCGAGGTGTACTAGCAGCGCCTGACTCAGATTGACCCGATAACAAGGCTGCACTGCACTCTATAAAAAGAACTGCGATTGGAACTCCAAGTCCAAGAGCGATTATAAATAGGGCAATATCAACAAATAAAAACACTGGCTGACTCGTTGAGAAACAAATTGAATCTGCTTGGCAGCAAATTAACGGGCTAGATTGTATTCCACCAAGTTAGCCCTTCATTACGGTCACCGACAATACCAAAGGAGCAAACAATAGTAAGGAAAAGCCTGACAAATGAGCAATTCGCCTCACCCTCCTAGGAAAATAGAAGTCAGGAGTCAGGAGAGCTAAAACCTATAATTAAACCCAGCTATTTCTCAGTACTGAGTCGTTCCATAGACCGTTGTACCATCAGGCATAATTGCCAAACTCAAATCAGCACCCCTGAGATTAGCCTTGCTTAGAATAGCCTTAGATAAATCCGCGTAACGCAGGACAGCATTACTCAGGTTCGCCCCCGTTAGGTTGGCTCCTGTCAGGTGTGCACCGACTAAAGTGGCTTGACTCAGGTTAGCATTCTGTAGCTTAGCTTCAATAAGATCAGAATCCCGAAGCTCAGTACGGTACAAAGTCGCGCTACTTAAATTCGCCTTAGTCAGGTCGGTATTGAGAAGCTGAGCGTTACTGAGATCAGCACCTTGCAAGTCACTCTCTTTAAAATCAGCACCATCTAGGTCGGTATGGGTCAAGTTAGCCTTATTCAAACGCGCGCCACTCATTTTTGCATCTTTCAGCTTGGTATTCTTGAGATTTGCGCGCGAAAGGTCGGTATTTCTTAAGTCAGCACCACTCAAATCCAGTCCACTTAAATTTATATCGCTGAGGTCACAGCCGACACATCTCTTTGTTTTCAAAATCAATGCAACGTTGACTTTTTGAGCTTTTAGCGGTTTAACTGCCTTTTGAATATTTTCCAGAGGCTTAAATTTCAGCGGTTGGCCAACATTTTCAGCAACGGAGAGGCGAACAGCAATGGGGAGTATGGCAGCAGCTAATAGCGTTACAAGTATAATAATGGTTCTTAAGTTCATACGCCAAAGCCTGCAAAGTTTGAGTTGTGACTATCCCTTCATTTACATTACTCACTCAATACAACAAAAGACAGGATTTCAAGATTAAAGTTTTAATAAAGCAAAATCAACTTCACTCCTAAAGCCTTGATTTAGTCATTAAACACCCTAATTTTTTCGTGAAAATCGCCAGCCCGACCTGAATACAAAAATGGCGGAAGCAAGTCTGAGCAACTTGCGTCCAACAGGTTTGTTCTTGCATACACTAAAGACTAAGGCTGATTAACAAAGCCTAAACCCTTATTCAGTAAGTTCTGTAAGGATTTTACGCTTGTACCCGCACCCGATCAATATCTCCTTGGGAGCGGGTTACTTGAGGGGGTTCAATACCCCTTGAAGTGACAAGTTCCGAATCAATTCTCTGAGAACATCTGATTGAGTTCTTTCTGTTAACTGACAATATTTGGCTAAGTGTTCATATTCACGGTCTGAGACTCTGGTAGTAACTTGTTTCATCGTTGCCGATTTGCTTTCAATTTGCTACCATTATAGGAGTTACAATTCCTACCAGCCGCCTACAAGGCTCTAACAACGATACTTCATCAAAGCATTACAACGATTGCTAACGCATCTACAACGCTACGCATGATTTTGGCAAAGAGCTAAAAACGATAG
This sequence comes from Allocoleopsis sp., assembly GCF_036703385.1. Lineage (NCBI taxonomy): Bacteria > Bacillati > Cyanobacteriota > Cyanophyceae > Coleofasciculales > Coleofasciculaceae > Allocoleopsis > Allocoleopsis sp. Next base: position 5,014 of record NZ_DATNPA010000325.1, read on the forward strand.
CTGCGTAAGCAGAATGGCAATGCAAGAATTCATCAACACAAGCATCACACCAACGCTGGTGGCTTCAAAAACGATTATTTAGGCATCGCAAGTCTCAAAGGACAACTGAGTAAGGGTGCACCTAGAACTACCAGAGAAATCATCCCGATAATCCCCAAAGGAAGCGGAATGTGTGATAGAAGTGCAATTTTTCAGTTTCTCCAGGTGCGCTACGACTGCTGTAAAGGTGAACCCTCGCACGTCTGTACAAAATTCACGCACTAGTTACCACACTTCACGGCTTGGAGCAGTTGAAGATGAGTAGTTACCCCCTTAGCAACGTTTTACTTCCTGCTGTCATTATTTCGAGTGCCGTCTTTTCTACTTTGACCGTACCGTTTGCTTTTATCAATAAAGAACCCATTGTTGTTGAAGTTCCGCCCTTTTTTAGTGGCGAAATTCAACCCATCTTTAATGGCGAACATAAAGACGTGGCAATTCCCTATGTAGGATTTGCCATTGTTGTCAGTGTCGGAGCAGGTATGGCTAGCGTCGAAATCACCCGGAGGTGGAACGCTTACCGCGAATCAGCACTCGCCCATAAATTTGGAGAAAACTTACAGTCGAATTCGCTAGAACAGGAAGCCCAACGAGAAGCAATAACTCTGCCTGAATACCGCCCAGAAATTTCAGCTCTAGACCTTCCTCTGAGCGATGATATTTTCTCAAATCAATCTCCAACCCTTCTTGATAGCACCCCTGCTTTTCAAGGCATTCCTACTGACAATCTAGAACAAGTTGTTGACACTACTCAACAACTTGAACCTCAAGTAACTCTACTTCAGCTCAATACAACTCTCTCAACTGGATCAGAACAACCAAACTTGCCTCCAGAACTAGATCAGGCTAAATCAGTTGAAATTGGAACCGCTGAAGTCAACCAAGAGTCTACTGTTCATAGTTTAGACCTAGCTGCCAGTAAAATTCTTGAATCGCCAACTCAATACCAACGCTGCCGCATCCAGGTCCCCCATTTAAAACAACGCTTATTAGCAATCCTTGTTGAGGGTCAATACTACAGCTTCTTCAGAACTGAAACAACAAAAGAGAAGGTTTTAGACATCATAAATAAACTCAGTCATAAAATCCATAAATTCGTTATTACTAAAACAGAAAGAGGTTATTTCATTTGGGTTTGGCAACCGGAAGCGTCTTCAAAAGTATCATCTTAATATTCTAGATTAAAGCTAACTTTTGAGACACTAAACAAGGTTAATAAACATCTTTTGAAGGGAGAGTACATTTCTCTCGTCGCAACGCTTTTAGGTAGAACTCTTGAACTACAGCTCGACAACTAAATGATATGGATGCTGATGAATTAGTAAAGCGATATGCCGTAGGGGAAAGAGATTTTAGTGGAACCGACTTAAGTAAGGTTAACTTGAATGAGGTCAACCTCCAACAAGTTAGTTTATGGCGAGCCAACTTAAGTAGAGCCACTCTGACTCGTACCAACCTCGCTGGAGCAGATTTGTTTGGAGCCAACCTGAGTGAAGCCAACTTGAGTCATGCCATTCTCTGTGGTGCGAACCTGAGTGAAGCCAACTTGAGCCGTGCTGTTCTCCAAGAGACTAATCTTCAAGTCGCACTCTACAACGAAGCTACTCTTTTTCCCCGAAATTTCGACCCCGTTGCAGCAGGAGCCTATTTAATTGCTCCTCAGGCTCTATTGGCGGGTGCAAACTTGAGTGGAGTAGACCTAAGTAGCGCCAATCTCACTGGTGCCGATTTGAGTCAGACAGATTTATGGCAAACCAGCCTGAAAGATGCCATTTTAAACAAAGCAAATTTAAGCAAAGCTTGCTTAATAGGAGCTGATTTGAGTGGAGCTAACTTGAGCGGAGCTGACTTACGGCAGTCCAACCTTTTAGGAGCCAATCTTCTCAACACTAATCTCCTAGAAATTAACCTTCAAGAAGCACTCTACGACGAAGCCACCCAATTTCCTAAAAGTTTTGACCCAGTCCAGGCAGGAATGCATTTTATTGCACCAGGCACGTCTCTTCGAGAAGCCAATCTCAGTGGGGCAAACCTCAACGGCATCGATCTGTGCGAAGCGAATTTATGCGGAGCTGACTTAAGTCAAGGAAATTTGTTTGGAGTCACTCTGGAGAAAGCCAATCTCAGTGGAGTTAAACTCAGTGAAACAATCCTGTGGGAAGCCGATCTTAGTGGTGCTGATTTGAGGGGAGCTTTGCTCGATAAAGCCGACCTCTGGCAGGCAGAATTAAAGGGAGCAGACCTAAGTGGAGCTGATTTAAGAAAGGCTAATCTATTGGGAGTAGACCTTCATTCGACAAATCTTAATAATGCCAATCTTCAGGAAGCCTTCTATGATGAAACAACTCAATTTCCTGAAGGGTTTGACCCTAAGCAGCAAGGAGCCTACTTAATTGCCAAAGGTGTGTCACTCCAAGGGAAAAATCTCAAGGGAGCTGACTTCAGGGGAGCCGATTTGAGGGGAGCCGATTTGAGGAAATCGAACCTTTTTGGGGTAAACTTCAGCTCGACGAACCTCAAGGAAGCCAATCTTCAAGAAGCGTTTTATGATGCCGCGACGAAATTTCCTGAAGATTTTGACCCCAAAAAGCAAGGAGCCTGCTTAATTACCAAAGGCGTATCACTCCAAGGAAAAAATCTCAAGCGAGCTGACTTCAGTGGAGCTGATTTGAGAAAGGTCAACCTATTTGGCGTAGATCTCCGCTTCACCAACCTTGAGGGTGTAAACGCTCAGGGAGCCTTTTATGATGAATTAACTCAATTTCCTGAAGGGTTTGACCCCACTGAGGCTGGGCTGTACCTAATTACCCCTGGCGGTTTACTGCAAGAAGCCGATCTCAGTGAGACAAACTTAAGTGGAACTGACTTAAGTAAGGGTAACCTGAGTAAAGCCGATCTGAGTAAGGCCGATCTATGGGGAATGAACTTGAGTGAGGCTGACCTCAGTGGCGCTAATCTGGAAGGAGCCAATTTATGGGGAGCTAACTTAGCAGCCGCAAATTTAAGCGATGCAAATTTGAGGGGGGCAAACCTAGAGGAAGCCGATCTGTCAGGAGCAACCTTAACGGGTATAGACCTGAGTACGGTCAATTTAACACAAGCCAGTCTAGGTGGGGCAATCATGCCAGATGGAACCATCTATAACGAGAAAAATCCTTCCCCAAACTTGTTCCCAACTCCAGAACCAGAACCTCAGTAACTTGACAGAAAATCGAAAAGAAAACGCAGGAAGTTCTACATCCGGAACAAAACTCTTATTGAGGAGAATGTCAATCGGACACTTCCCTCAAAGCTTCATCCAACAACACCCGCACAATTTCCGCCTTCTTTTTGCCTGTCTTTGCTGCTAAAAGAGACAGTTTCCGGTGCATTGATGCAGGCAAATCAACCGTAAAGCGAATTGTAGCTTCTTTGGGTGGGGTTTGGAATTTATCCATCAACGGCAAGTTTTTGGATGGTTTTTCCGTCGCCTCTAATGGTGCGTTTGCTGAAGATTCCGAAGGTTGTTCTGAGGAAGCCAAAGATGAGTTCTGTTTCGAGGAAAGCTTGGGCTCTTTTGAGGGCGCTTTTTCACCATAGATAAACTTCTGTGCCAGGATATCATCTAAGGACTTCCGACCTTTTCTAGAACTCATAACATTGACAAAATTTCTTTGAACAATCGCTCATATTCCTGCACTGATTCTTTTGCTCTTGCACTAGGAAAATCCCAGACTGTTGCAGATTGACCCGAAGTATCTGCGATCGCTTGCTTTTGATGAATCACAGTTTTAAGCAGGCTCACCTCCGGAGTTTTACTCAAAAGAGCGATCGCTTCATCTTTAAGCTTCGTACCTTTCACCGCTCTGCTCAGAAACACTGCGGCGTCTGGAGAGCCACCTCTGACTGACTGAGCTTGCCTGATTAACCTCATGGCATCAGACGCTGATCGCAAATCAACACCTGTAGGCTGTACTGGAACAATGGCTAGGTCAGCACGAAACAAAATTGCACGAGTCGCCTCAGCTAAAGAAGCCGGGCCATCAACAATAACCAAACTATACTGCCCTGCTAGCTCCGGAATCTGCTCTAGCAAATCATCAGGAGTCTGCACCACCTTATAAGGAACTGCCACCTCCATCCCTGACAACCACTCTGAGCTGGACTGCTGGGCATCAGCATCGACCAACAGCACTCTCTTGTTCTTTTTAGTGGCTAGCCAGTAGGTGAAGTGAACGGCTGTGGTCGATTTTCCGCAGCCCCCCTTTTGATTAATCAAGGCAATGATGGTCATACAAGCGTAATTACTGCCTTACTTAATGCATTATTGCAGTAGAACTTGACAACAGCCAACTCGACCCTAAGTGGCTGGAAATCTGACCTTAGGGAAATGTAAAGAAAAGTACAGTTGTTTTAAGAAAGCTGTAATATTTTTGAAATGAGCAAGAATTCTCACTCAATTTAAAAATCGCCGACCGCCCAAAAGCATAATAAGGTTGGTATATAGGAAACTCTACCTTGGTCTTCTCAACCTGGGTAGAGTTTTCACGTTGATAGCGTATTTTTGAGCAGACCAGAAGCGATAGCACAAAAAAGCCCTCTTCGCATCTACCAACGGAGAGGGCATCCGTTCAAAAGCCTACAGATAACCTACTCAGCCAAGGTGAATTATTTGGGGTACGGCAATTACATCAGCGAAAACCGTGGAGCTGCCAGACTCTTGATACTCCTATGGCAAACTCTAGTGAGTTTTCTTTATGACTTCTGTAACCAAGTCTTGAGATGCCAACGTGTATATCGGTTTCGTGATGGGTGAAACAGCGGTTTTATTGTCCCGTTGGCTAATCCGATTCCTATTGAAAAACTTTAGGGATTTATCGGCTCATCTACCTGCTTAACTGCCACTATCCTCCAATTGTCCATTTTTTAAGCAGGAGAAATAACTATAATAGTTTTCCTGAAATTGAAAAAGTTCCTACTTCTCTCCAATTAAATGAGAAATTATTCGGAGTCAGCATTTCAGAATGGAAAATTGGCTAGTTTACTCCCGCATCATTGGTGTCAACTTCTAAATGGTTAAATA
>NZ_DATNPA010000326.1:0-8835 GCF_036703385.1 Allocoleopsis sp.
AAGGGTTTAAGGATGTAAATTTGGGGGATATTGGCAATTTGCCTTTTCCGGATGGTACGTTTCAACTTGTCCTTGCTACTGATGTAATCGAACATATCGATAATGATTTAGCCGCATTATCAGAAATTCGCCGCGTTCTTGCTTCTGAGGGTCGAGCCATTGTGACAGTTCCTGCCTTCAAAATGCTTTGGGGGACACAGGATGAGGTTTCTCACCACAAAAGAAGGTATTTAAAGAAAGAACTTCTAGAAAAAGCCAAAAAAGTAGGGTTTAATTGTATAACTATATTTTACTTTAATTATATTTTGTTTTTGCCGATTTTGACTGCTAGGACTGTTATTAAGTTATTAAAACTTGGTGTAAAAAATGAAAATTCAATTAATAACGACTTTTTAAATAATTTATTCAAGGCCATTTTTAAGTTTGATGTCATGTCAGCTCCAACCTTGTCACCTCCTTTCGGCGTTTCTATATTGGCACTGCTGGATAAGCCAAACACAGGGGCTTAAGTTCCAACAAAATTCAAGTTGTTCAATACTTAGTACTTACATGGATCTAGTAAGTCTGAGAATAAAGTAGTTTTTGAAAGTTATCTCCTTATGTCTCTATCCAACTTTCTCTCCTTATTGCGCTGTCCCCAATCTGGAGAACCTCTACAGCTAAAAGAGGGTAAGATAGTAAACCTATCAGGCCAGTACTGTTATGGAATCAGTGCCTCAGATATTCCTCTGTTCGGAGAGCAGGTTTGTTCACCAGATGCACGCATACAGCAGCAGCATTATGAAGCAGTCGCTAAAGCCTATTTACAGAATCTTAGCTATCCCCACACCCAAGAGTATATGAACTATCTTGACTTGGCGCTCTTGTCAGCTACTGGGGATACTCATTTGGGAACCGTCGCAGAAATTTGTTGCGGACGGGGCGAAGCCTTTATCCTTCTAAAAGAACGTATTGAGCGAGGGGTTGGAGTAGACATATCTCTATCCATGTTGGAAAATGCTCAGATCACTCTACCGAATGAAAATCTTCTCTTCGTTCAGGGAGATGCAACACAATTACCCCTACAGAGCGAAGCCTTCGATAGTGTGTTCATGCTAGGTGGTATCCATCATGTGCGCGATCGCCAAAAGCTGTTTTCAGAAATCTTTAGAATCCTCAAACCTGGTGGTTACTTTGTATTTAGGGAACCTTTAAGCGACTTCATACTCTGGCGTTGGCTTCGGGCGATTATTTACCGTCTTTCTCCTGCTCTCGATCACGAAACAGAACGACCTCTCTTATATTCGGAAACAGTACCCCTTCTTCTGGATGTTGGTTTTTGTCTTAGCCAGTGGCGTAGTTATGGCTTTCTGGGTTTCTGTTTGTTTATGAACAGCGATGTTTTAGTTTTCAACCGTTTGCTGCGTTTCGTTCCTGGTATTCGCAGTTTGACGCGGCTCGTAACCCAGTTTGATGATTGGGCTGTCCGATTACCAGGCTTCCAAAATGCTGGGCTACAAGTAATAAGTCGAGCTAGTAAAAACGCTTAAAAATCCTGAATACAGACTTTAATCAATAAAGCCATGAACTAATGAAAAAGCTAAAATATCTATGGTTGAATAAACGAGGAAAAATCTTATCAATCTCAACGCTAACGCTACTTCTTTTATTAGCTTTGTTGCCTCTAGGACTTTGGGTTCGATATCAGTTTTTTCTACTTAATGGAGGACTGTCGGAATCTTATATTGATTGGGCATTTATCCATTATTTCGGTGGTATAACACCGCAATATGTACAGGGGGCAGATGATATCCTGCATCTACGACCTTTTTCAACTACCTCATACCCCCCAGGGTACTCTATATTTATTGCTATCTGGAAACTGTTCGGAATTAATAACCTTCAGACGATTCGCCTAATACAAGCAGCTATTGATTGCTTGACCGTTTTTCCAATTTTTTATGTTTTGAATCGGCTTGGCGTTCGGCCTATTTTCTCACTATGCGCTGCTGGCATTTACATTGTTGCACCCTTGTGGGCATTTGGAAGTGTCATGCTACTTGCTGAATCCCTCTCTCCTGCTATGATGGCTTGGTTACTTGCCTTAATGGTCTTTGCAAGTAGTCGGCGTCAGAAAATTCTCTGGGTAGCAGCTGGCTTGATTGTTGCTCTCATGGCTTTGATTCGCCCTGATTTGATTCTCTTCCTTTGTCCACTCCTACTTTGGACTATATTTACTGCTCCTAATGACCAAAGGATTCAGGCAGTGACGATGACTATAATTGGGTTTTTTATCCCTATATTCCTATGGGGAGCTTATAATAAAATTAACCACGGACAGTGGCTTTTCACGTCTAATTCAGGAAGCTATGCCCTGTGGGGCGGACTTGGACAATTGCCCAATGACTATGGGTATTTTGTCAACGATGCCAAGGCTAGGGAACTACTTACAAAACAAGGTATTATTAGCTGGCACTCTGCGGAATCAAGCAATTATTGGAGGACGGCCTACTACAATGCTTGGCGGCAACATCCTATATATGTTTTGAGAGTTATTCTTTACCGGATTTCAAAAATTCCATTTGACCACCAATTGTACAGAGCTACAGTTGGATATTTTGAGGGACTTCATACATACTTTACTAAATATGGTTTTTTTGTTCTTTGTCTGTCTCTAGTACCACTAATTTTTCAAAAAAAGTTTTCTACAGCTTATCTTATTTCTCTTCCTTTAGTTTATGCACTAGCTAGCCTTGGTCTGGTCTATTATGAGCCTCGTTATATAAGGTACGTACCTCTGAGTTATATTTTTGCTGGCGCGATCGAGCTCAATCTTTTATATAGCGGGTTCGTGTCGCTCTCGCCACTATTGAGGAAAAGAGCCGTTTCTTTAGGTCTAGTAGTACTAGTACTAACCGTTATTGGAAGCTACACAACCAGAAATATGCTGGTACTGAGCGAAGAGGCGAAAAACACAGTATTAGCCAATCAAACGCGTTTGGCGTTTGCTCAAGATCGCACAAAACCTATCGCAACCTTAAGCAACTTGACTTGGACAAAAGCAGTAGATGATGTTTCCTTTGAGACTGATTCAGCTGGTCACCTACATGTGAAAACAAGCCAAGGACAGTTCAATTATCAACTCATGACTCGTATAAATACTTCCGGGTTCTCTAGTATTCTTATTAATTATGATGTTCATGTAGAAGATGGTAGCGGGATGGCTGTAGGATTGCTTTCGCCAAATCAAAGCCACTTTATTGGAACTACAAATTTAAATACGCCGGGGGATCATGTTGACTTTTTGACTGTCCCCGTCAAAGACCTACAATCTATGTGGTTAGTGTTAATGAATTCGCGATCCGCAAATGGACAATCCCGCTTTGAAGTAAGAAAGCTGGATATTGTTGCGATGTAGTGAGGAATTTTTTCAGCAAAAATTATCTATGTGGGTTGACAACATCTTTAGATTCTAGAGCGTTCCAGTTCCTTATGATTCATATCTTCATTCAGCAAATTATCCAGCAACGCGGGAGAACGCGAAAAAGGAGCAATAAAAATTTTAATCTTGATCACGAATTAATTTATATCTAGATATAGCAGTTCTCAGTTGCGTGAGGTACATCAGAATAACCTAACCCCCTACCCCTTCCCTACCAGGGAAGGGGAGTAAGAATCAAAGCCTTTCTCCTTGTAGGAGAGAGGTTTTCCAGAGAGGTCAGAGTGTACCTCATCCAATCGAGAAGGGCTATAGAAATTACGACCTATTTTTGTTAGTTACGTTCTAGGATAAAGAACATTTGTGATGTTTTAGAAAATAGACCACGGACAAAATCTATTACGGCAAAGATTGCACTGAGGGGAAGAAACAAAGGGTGATAGACAACTGGCTTTTCTCGTGTAATTGAGACCAAACTGTGCCTTTCCAGCCAAAATAACACACTGCTAGCCCAAAAGGGCGCTCCTTGTGTGTAAATCGCTTGTTGAATTTTTAAACCGGCTCTTTCTGCAACTTGCTCGAAACTATTTTTAGTAAACAATACCCAGTGACGCGGACAGTGATAGCCGCCCCAGTTTAGGTGGCGAAATATTTTAGCGTCCCAACTCTCATAGTTTGGAGTTTTAACTAAAATTACTCCTTGTTGAGAAAGGAGATTATAAATTTTCTTCAGAACTTCGTAAGGGTTTTCGACATGTTCAATAAGATTAAGCAACAATATTAAATCAAATTTGTCGGCAGTACCAAAATCTTCAATCCTTCCGCAAAAATATTGATGACCGTTTTTTCGAGCTAATTCAGCAGCACCAGTATCAATATCAACAACTTGGGTAAAAGTAACTCGTTCATCAATTTCTTTGATAAGAGTAAGTTCCCATCCTTCTCCACCACCAACGTCTAGAACTTTCAAATTATTACCAGTTAAATTCTTAAATATTTTTCTATAAATTTTTCCATCCAACCAATTCTTGACTTGATGTACCAATGATTTTTTTGTTGGGGTAAACGAGTAGTAATTAGAAGGATAAATTTCTAATAGACGCTCTCGTGGAACTGGATGGATAAACAAGGCATCACACTCCAAACAGTGATAGAAAGTAAAAGTATCATCAATGGTTTTATATTCTCTATCTTGACCCTCTGCCCAGAATTCTGTTTGCTCACATCCACAAGCAAGACAATGCAATTTGAGTGAGTTACAAGCTAGATTTCCTTCTTTTGTCATATTAATTCTGCAACTAAATGCTAAATAAAGATACAAAAGTTCTCAAATAGCTAGTACGGTTGTTTTGAATTATGTCTGCCGCTTCAGTATCCATTAAAAAATCTTCCAGCTCTTTGAAGCGAGTATACGAGACTTGTGGTTCCCAATGGTGAAGCATATGTCGGTTGAAGCCTGCGCCACCAAGGGTGCTTGCAAGAAGTCCTTCACCAAACATTCTATTGACCTGACCATGATGTGTAGTGTGGTAGTCAATTTCTGTTCTAGCAGATTCATCTCGGTGTTCCAAGACCTGCCGAATAGCGCAGAAAAATGGAAAGAAAATCAATACTCCAGCTAGCCACGCACCTGCCAAAGACCAGAATCCTAAAACTGCTGAGACCACTAAAATTAAACAATTGAGGGCAGCTCCAAGAACTAGCTGTGTACTGATAGAGCTTTGCTTAGATGTATCAGAAGGAGCTTGCTTTGATTGCCTAAATTTTTTCCTAACAGATAAAACCTTTAAAACTTTAATTCCCGTAATAGACTCTAGAATAAATTTTAAATTAAGGGCTTCAAAATAAGTAGTTTCTGTATCTGCTGGTGTTCCAAGGTTTTTATGATGTGCAAAATGAATTGAACGATATACCTTAATATTTTGACCTACCATCAGGCCAATAAAAATATTGGCTAATTTATCATTCACTTCCCGATCTTTGGCAATGTTATAGTGAGCTGCTTCATGTAAAAAAAGCTGTATGTAGGCGATACTATAACCAAAAAGCGAGCCACAGACGATTATATTGACAGGTAGATAACTTGGTAAATATATATCCATTAATATAGCCAATGTAGATATCAATACAAGGCATATATACCCAGCCAATAAATGTAACCAAACTAAATGGAATTTTGGAGTGAGTAGCCTTCTGAAGTCTCTATATTGGACTCCAAAACTGTTAACTAGCATATCTCGATCTAGTTCTTCCAGTAGTTTTAGCTTGGAACTGCTCATAATGATTTTATTTCAGATTGATATTTACTTTCAATTTAATTTTTTATTTTACCGCAGATTTTAAATCCACGATATTGGTGTATGCATTTCATGAGCGACTACTTAGTAGTTCTATCTCAGCGTGACAGTACCCAACAATTCGCTCTTACTACTCAAACCCCACTGTTCATACCAGAGTTCAAACATCAACAGAGTCCATAACAACTTACGATGGTCTTTTTGACCCATCATGTGTTCTTGTAGTAATAGTTGTACATAGTCGGGATTAAAGAAACTTTCGCGTTCCAACCGCTCCTTAGCAAGCATATCTTCGAGTAGAGGGCGTAAGGAGCCAGCCAACCACTTCGCCACTGGCATGTTAAACCCTTTCTTGCCTCGCTGTAGAATGGCATCGGGTAAACGGCCTCGCATTACCCTCTTTAAGATGTATTTGGTTGTCAGACCGCGCAACTTCAGACTATGAGGTAAACCAGACACGTATTCTACGAGCGTATGATTGAGCAACGGTACGCGCACTTCCAGCGAGTTAGCCATACTAGCTCGGTCTACCTTGGGCAAAATGTCTCCCTCTAGATACAACTTCATATCGCTATACAAAAGCTGATTTAGGGCTTCCTTGGCTTGAGAGTGGCGTTGATAGTCAAAGGCTACTTGATAGGTATCTTTTTCTCGTAACTGAGTCCAAGGTTGTAACAGTTGCTGCTTCTGAGCTGACGTAAAAGAACCCAACCATTGGTGATGGCGAATCACCAATGGTAAACCCCGACCTGCAATAAAACGTCTGATTTTAAAATCCAAGCTGATGTTATCAAACGAAACAGGCATTCTGTCCACAACCCAGGGCACTAAACTATGGCGTACAACGCTTGGCAGAAGCATTTCGTAATACTCCACCAACCGGTGAGCCTGAAGCGTAGAATAGCCTGCAAAAAGTTCATCCCCACCATCACCCCCCAAAGCTACCTTGACATGATGGCGAGTGAACTGTGAGAGCAGAAAGGTTGGTATGAGAGATGAGTCACCTAACGGCTCGTCGAGAAACTTGGCAGCCTGTGGCACTAAATCCAGTGCCATCTTAGGGGTCAACGTTAGTTCATGGTGTTCAGTGCCCAAGTGCTGAGCCACCTGGTGAGCATAGTTAGATTCGTCGAAAGATACATCGTCAAATCGAATTGAAAAGCTCTTGACCCGTTGTGGTGCTATCTCTGTCATAAGTGCCGCCACAGCACTGGAATCAATTCCACCGCTGAGCAAAACGCCAACGGGTACGTCGCTAACCATCTCCTTGCGTACAACTTCTCTGAGAATTTCTAGGAGTTCGTTTTCATACTCAACCAACCGCTTAGGTTGAATATTCTCACTACGAGCGAGATTAACGTCCCAGTACTGCCAAATCCGCATCCGCCCCTCCGAAAAGGACAGCGCGTGTCCCGGTGGTAGCTTGGATATGCCTTGAAAAATGCTTCGCGGTGTAGGAACGTATTCAAAACTCAGATACTCGTTGAGCGCTACTAGATCGACTGTGCGGGGTATACCCGGATAGGTCAGAATCGTTTTCAGTTCAGAACCGAAGATCAGTGCACCATCATGCAGCGCGTAATATAAAGGTTTAATGCCCATGCGATCGCGAGCCAACACCAATCGCTGACGTCGGCTATCCCACAACGCCAGAGCAAACATCCCATTTAGGTGCTGTAGAAACTCATCACCAAACTCTTCATAAGCATGGACAATGATTTCCGTATCAGTATGGGTGTAAAAGTGATGTCCGCGTCGCGACAGTGAGTGAGTCAGTTCTGGATAGTTGTAGAGTTCGCCATTGAAGACAACCCAGATTGTCTTATCCTCATTGTGAATGGGCTGTCGCCCACCTTCCAAGTCAATAATCGATAGCCGCCGCGAACCTAAGCCAACGTTACCGTCCACATGAATGCCCTGCTCATCAGGGCCACGATGCACTATGGTAGCAGACATGCTTTCGATGAGCTTAGCGTCCACTGGTCTATCATGCTCGGCGAATATCACACCACAAATACCGCACATAATAAATTGCTCTGAATTGGGACAAGGCTTTGGGAAGATTCTAGCAGTATCAGGAGACGCTGTTATAACTCTAACTCCATGCAGTCTTGACCATAACCATTTATTGAACGTTCGTTCCTTCCGCTATTGTCTTGGTCATACAAAATAGCTTGGCACAAGCTACGAAATAAATGGCTATATAGAAAGAAAAGAAAGCATGAGTATCCTTTATTTTTTTGCCTTTTCACTTTTCCCTGTTTCCGTCAAGCCCCCGAATACATTCCTGCGGCTTGAGACGTGGGCTAAAAACAATTTTTATTTCCCACAACCCATGACTCGTACCAAAGTACAGCATTTAACACCGTCCACAGGTGAAAGCTGTAGCCGCCACCTTTGTGCATCTGGTGTTTGACCAAGTCCGTAAAATATTGATTATCTAAAAATCCTTCTTTTTTAATCTGCGATCGCTCAAAAGCAGCCAGACACCGCTGACCAAAATCTCCCTCCTTAAACCACTCCTCCATCGGCGCACCAAAACCTTGTTTTTTCCGGTAGATCATATCATTGTCAAGGTAAGGAGCAACAGCCTTTTTGAGAACTAACTTACCGACCCCATCCTGTAACTTGTATTTGGGAGGCATTCGGGTGGCAAATTCCACGACTTCATGATCGAGAAAGGGCACCCTGGCTTCGATCGCATGAGCCATTGTCAGTTTATCCACCCGCATCAGTAAATGTTCTGGCAAACGCAGCTTCATTTCCATGTAGGGAATCTTTTGCAGCACCTCTGGTTCCACCAAGTGACCCTTCAAGCCACCCAGGTAATGGCTGACCACTGAATGGCTATCGATAAGCTGGTGACTTTGGGGCAATAATCCCTCCACTGGACATTCAACAGTCTGCCGAAACGGTGCGGAATCTGGCGTGAGTTGGCGGCGCATCTCTCCCCACCAGCAAACTGCCCCACCCCAGAAGAGTTCCTGACCAGCCTGAGCCCGACGCTGAATCTCCAAGTCTTCTCCACTCAATCCCGGCAAAGTGGCTTTACCTCTAGACAGAAGACGTTGCCACCAACTCACTTTGTGCTGAGCCGGCTGGTAAACCGTTTCATACTTA
>NZ_DATNPA010000327.1:0-3252 GCF_036703385.1 Allocoleopsis sp.
TATGGGGATGCTTCAAGCCAGATCACCCCAGAATTGACACCGCTAAGGGCAAGCACCAAAAGTACGAGCATCCACTTAAAGCACAAGCCACGCTGTTTGCTCTCAAGGTCACTGATGAGATTTGGCAGAAAGTGGCTAATCGCTACGGCATTGAACTGCTGCCAACTGATATTGACGAGCACCGGAGCGATCGGGGGTTCTGGGGTTGGGTAATTCGTAACCCTAAGGTTGCCGTAACCGTCACTGAGGGGGCAAAAAAAGCGGCATGTCTCCTATCTCAAGGGTTTGCCGCGATCGGCCTGCCTGGAATCTGGGGAGCTTACCGCAAAAATGACGCTAAGCCTTCACTGATTCCTCAGATAGAATGCTTCGCCAGTAACGGCAGAAAGATTTATTTTGCCTTTGACCAGGATGAGAAGCAGTCAACTCGCCAGACCAACAGGAAAGCGGTGTGGTGTACGGCGAAGCTGCTGAAGGATAAGGGGTGTGATACTCGGATTATCGCCTGGGAACCCTGGATTAAGGGAGTTGACGATCTGATTGTGGCTAAGGGCGCTAAACACTTCACCGCGTGCTATCAGAAAGCGTTGGCCTTTGATGACTGGATGGCTGATGGATTGCGTGAGCTAAGCTATAAGCCAGCTTTGAGGCTCGATAGTAGCACTAAATATTTAGGAGATTTTGCCCCTCCACCCAACACTAAGCTAATTTGCTTGAAAGCACCGAAAGGCAGCGGCAAAACTGAATGGTTGGTCAAAATCTGTGAAGATGCCCAAAACAGAGGGCAGAAGGTTCTCATCCTGACACACAGGACACAGCTAGGTAAGGCACTCTGCGATCGATTTGGCGTCGATTATATTGATGAATTAGGGGAATCCACTACAAAGGGAGTCTTCGGGATTGGGTTGTGTTTCGACAGCTTACGTCAGAATTCTCAAGCCAAGTTTGATCCGGAAGACTGGCATAACTGTATTGTCATCCTGGATGAAGTCGAGCAGTCGGTCTGGCATCTCTTGAACGCTAATACCGAAGTAGGGAAGCACCGAGTCCAAATTCTCCGAAATTTCCAGCAATTAATCAATAATGTTATCGCGTCGGAAGAGGGGAAAGTTTATCTGAGTGATGCTGACTTGAGCGACGTAACAATCGACTATGTTAGGTCGCTAGTATCATTCCCTATTGAACCTTGGATTGCCGTTAAAGAGGGTAACCCAACGCCGTGGGATGTCACTGTCTGGGATGATTCCAAGGAAATGTTAGACGTACTCATTAGCCGTATCCGCAGAGGAGAAAAGGTTCTAATCTTTGTTGATGGGCAAAAAGCCAAAAGCAAATGGGGAACGCAGAATCTAGAGGTTTACTTGTCCAAGGAATTCGCAGATCTAAGGATTCTCAGAGTAGATGCTGAGTCAGTTTCCACGCCCGGTCACGCCGCCTACGACTGCATCGATAAACTTGATGAAACCCTAAAAGACTTTGATGTCTGCATTGCCAGCCCAACAATTGAAACAGGGGTAAGCATCGATCTCAAAGGTCACTTCACATCGGTATGGGACTTCGCTCAAGGGGTGATTCCAGTACCATCCGTGTTGCAGCGCATGGCAAGACTCAGGGAACCCGTACCGCGTCATGTTTGGGCTAAGGGTTACGGGCTAGGAAGAATTGGCAACGGCTCAACAAGTCCGAAGCGGTTGATAGCCGGTCAGCACACGAAATTCCAAGCTCATGTCAAACAGTTGGCAGAAGCCGATTTTACTTTTGACTTTGAGGCAGCGACCAACTTCCAGCCCCAATCTCTAAAAACTTGGGCGAAGATGGCAGCTCGTATCAATCTGGGGATGGTTCGCTATCAACATGAAATCATCAGAGCGCTGGTCGCAGAGGGTCACCAAATCTCTAGTGGAGATTACCTCGCAGAGATGACACAAGATGATCAGATGAAAGGCACTGACCAGATCAAAGAGGAATTGGCGGAAACGCGAGACAGCAGCTATCAAAAACAATGTTACGAAATCAGCCAAGCGCCAACTCCGGATAGCACGCGCCTACAAACCCTGCAACAGAAAAAAACCAAGTCAATTCCTGAACGATTAGAGCAGCGCAAAGGCGAGTTATGCGATCGCTACGATGAATCACTGGTTAGCTCCGAATTAGTCGAGTTGGATGACAGCGGGGAATATTCAAAAGCCCAGCTTCACTACTACCTCACTGTAGGAGAGGAATTTTTACCGGAGCGCGACAAGACCCGCATGGAAAAATTACTTGAGGCTGGCGAGAACGAGTTATTTTTCCCAGATGCCAATCGAAGCATGATCGGTGGAAAGCTGGCCTATCTGAAAGCACTAGGCATACTCGAATTGTTGGCACAAGATACCGAGTGGTCGAATGATTCACAGGTACTCATTGATCTTGCGATCAAAACAAAACAGTTCAGGGATTCGATTAAAGATGTTCTAGGTCTATCCTTCAACTTCGAGAGGATAGGGAAGAATGGCGAGTCGCTCCCCCCCAGCCCAATCAGTATTGCTCAGAAGTACCTGAAGGATTGCCTAGGTCTGAAGTTCTCCGCTCCTATCCAGAGAGGAGCCAAGGGAAATCAGCAACGCTTCTACCAACCTGTCGAGGTTCCTGAGATAAGAACCAAGATTCTCACCGCGTGGCGGCAACGAGATGAGCAGAGGAGATCTGCCAACTTGGCTGAAAGCGCCCCTGTGGCTAGCCCTCAGGTTGTTAATGGGAGTTGTGAGTCGGTTTTTGTATCAAGTTGTGATACGGTAAACAGCACGGGTAATATATATAGATCTATTCCTGCTGTTTACCAAAATGCTGTTTACCAGGCTGAGGGTGGTAGTCAGGTAGCTGAGCTAACCGAAGCGCTGCCCTACTGCGATAGCCTCCAAAGTTTCGCCGCTGTCGCTTCGGGGTATTCGCCAGAGGTTGTTGAGGACGCGATCGCCCTCCAAGACAGCCAGTCGCGCCGCCAAGAACTGCGACACCTGTGGCAAGTCGTCACCGATGCTCGATTCTTGCAGTCTGCAACCCACTGGAGTCAAGTAGACCTCTGCCAAGACCGCTTAAATGAGGCATGGCAGCTTCTAGACCCTACAGAGCAGAATCGCCTACACGAACTACATCAAGCCTCTCAGCATCCCATAGAGCGGCAATGGGGCATTTCTAGGGAGCAAGCCGAGATGGGGGGTGCTTTTGAGTGGCTTCGAGGGGGACTGGTGAGAATCGCTTACGCCGCCGCTG
>NZ_DATNPA010000328.1:0-8473 GCF_036703385.1 Allocoleopsis sp.
GGAACAACCAACCCACCGGGAACAACCAACCCACCGGGAACAACCAACCCACCGGGAACAACCAACCCACCGGGAACAACCAACCCACCGGGAACAACCACGGGCAATACAGCCACCCCAGCTGGTGGTAGTAGCTCAACAAGCAACTCCTCCGGTAGTAGCAACTCAACAAGCAACTCCTCCAGTGCTGGCTCAACAGTCCTCTCACCCAGTAGTGCGTTAATATCCAATCTACCCAGCAAGAGCAGCTCAACAGACGGCTCCTCCGGTAGTGGCTCAACAAGCAACTCCTCCGGTAGTGGCAGCTCAACAAGCAGCTCCTCTAGTACTAGGAAGATCAATTCATCAGGCGGCGAGAAGGCAACTTATCTTCCTGCTGCTGGCGCAACCTATTCACAAACAGCGAGTTCATCCTCACCACGGATACTTGGAAACTCCTCGCCAGGTGAGGTGAGACCTAACTTAGTTCCTTCGATTGAAGAGCCTTTGACGCGTCAATTCGAGCAATATTTAGGGCTCCCTAGTAAAACTCGGCCTGTAACCCTGGCAGAAGCCCGTAATATTCTTAGCAAAGTCGAAAGAGCAACGGGTGTAAAACCCGCACTCATTTATGCAACGTTTGTGCCGCCAAGCCTTGCAGCCAATCAGTCAACAAGTGTTGCCGAACCAAGCCGAAACCCAGACATTAAAACCCAAAATTCTGAATACCAATTGGAAGTGGTGCTAGTAACAGGGGAGGGTGAACCGATTCGTCGCCTGCTAACTGGAGCGACGCGTGAGAAAGTCCTCAAAGTGGTTCAGCAATTTCAGTCTGAAGTGACCAATTCCCAAAGTGGGCGCGACTATGAGGCTCCGGGTAGGCAACTCTATCAATGGCTACTGGCTCCTGTGGAGGCTGAGATAAAAGCGCGAGGCATTCACAATCTGTCTTTCATCATGGATAGCGGCTTGCGCTCTCTGCCCATTGCAGCTCTTTATGACGGTCAACAGTTTCTGGTGGAGAAATATAGCCTTGGCTTAATGCCCAGCCTCAGCCTGATTACCGATACTAACTACAAGAGCCTTAAAGGGCTACAGGTTCTAGCGATGGGAGCTGCGCAATTCCCAGAGAAGAAACCTTTACCGGCAGTGCCTGTTGAATTATCGGTGATTACACCTTCTCTATGGCAGGGCAAATCATTCCTGAATGATCGCTTTACCTTAGCGAACCTGAAGGCACAACGACAGGAGCAGCCTTTTGGGCTGATTCACCTGGCAACCCATGCCAATTTCCGTCCAGGGGCACCTGGCAACTCCTACATTGAATTTTGGGACACTAAGCTACAGTTGGATCAGTTGTCTGAGTTAGGTTGGAGTAACCCAGCTGTAGAACTCTTAGTGTTGAGCGCTTGTAAGACGGCGTTGGGGGATCAGCAAGCCGAGTTAGGTTTTGCGGGGTTAGCTGTGCAAGCAGGGGTCAAATCAGCGATCGCATCCCTTTGGTCTGTGAGTGATGAAGGAACTCTAGCGCTCATGACACAGCTATACCAGCAGTTGAAGGTATCACCCATTAAAGCGGAAGCCTTACGGCAGGCACAGATAGCCATGATCAAGGGTCAAGTTTCTCTCAAAGAAGGTAAACTTTTCACGGGCAAAGAGACTGTACCTCTGCCATCAGAACTAGCCAAGCTAGGCACCAGAGATTTGAAACATCCCTATTTCTGGGCAGGTTTTACGCTGATTGGCAGTCCTTGGTAACTTTGAACAAGTGTAACTAGGCAGCAAATTGATCAATCCAGGCTGTGCGCACGCTCCCCACCTGGTTAGCCTGCCAGAGTTTACCACTAGTCACATCCAAACAGGTTAACCAACCCTTACTGTAAACTCTCGTATCGATGCAGATGGCGTGACCCCGATTGAGCGGCAGACCACTTTTCTGACTTGTATGTCCACAGACCATCGTTTTGCCGGAAAAATGCGGCGTTGGATTCCCGAATTTTTCCCAGAACAACATTTTGGCGGGCTGTTCTGCTAGAGGTACAGCAGGATGGACATTGGCATGGACGAAAAAGTGCGTATCAGTTTCGTACCAGTCTACACACACATTTTCAATGAAGTGCCAGTGGCGATTGGGAACATCCTTGAGCTTCGCAACTCGGTTAGAGCGTGAGTAAGACACAAGAGTCTCCTTGCCACCGCGACACCGCCACACGGATTCCTCTCTCCTATTGAAGCGTGCCGCTAACATCATCAGCTCATGGTTGCCGCGTAAGGCAACAAGTTGTCCTGTCTTGTGGAGTGCCATTAGCCTGTTGAGGATACCTTTTGAGTTGGGGCCTCGGTCTACATAGTCTCCAAGGGTAATAATTTGATCATTTGGCTGCGGTTTAACAGCAGAGAGCAGGGTATCAAATGCAGTTGAGCAGCCGTGAATATCGCCAATGGCAAGAATACGCATGGTTAACTTGGGTCTGATTCATCCATTTAAGTGCCGACAACATAGAGAAGCAATCCTCTCGCTTTTTGTTGCTCTCGCCCTCTCACTCGTCTTTTAATAAGCATAAGCAGAAGTATATGTCAAGGCTACTACACATATAGTATCCTGCTCAAACAAAGGCTGGGCTGTGTCGGCGCGAAATTATCCTACGGGCGAGGTCAGTACCCATTGCGCTCTCTATACAGCGCCAAAAGCGATCGCATTCTAAATTACCCTTCTGACGAGATCAGGTTTTCCAGCGCTTTTTGCAGGTCTTGAGTGAGGTCAGCCACAGCCTGTCTCGCATTCTGACGACTCGCCTGATAGACAGGGTAGCGCTGTGAAACCGATAAGGGCTGTCCCACCGTCATCTGTACTCGTTGCTTGCCTAACTGAGGGCGCTGGAAGGGGCTGCTGCCCTTAATTCGAGTGACCATATCCCATAATAGTAAGGTCGTCTCAGCAAACCGCTCTACTGTGGGGTTTTCAATCACATAGTGACCTGTGACAGCCACAAAGGTTTCTACTAGCCGCATGTGCCACATCTTGAGGTTGGCTTCCTCTGCAATGCGATCGCCTAATCCTCGCTCAAGAGGAGAAATCGCTTTAACATTTTTAAACTCTTCTCGATAAATATAATTCCAGCCTGCCTGTTCTAGGCGACGACAACGGTCAATTAAGCTTCCCTTCGGCGGCAAATCAAAATAGTCCTCCGCTACGTGTAGGGCAACGTTAAGTAGAGCATGGAGGCGAACGGCGAGTTCTTTATTCAGATGGCTGGCTGACTCTGGCTGTTGGGAAGTGGTATCCTGAACCACCGCTGGCAGGGTTTGATGATAGAAACGGGTATAGAATTCTTCCATTAATGACAACAAGCGATCGCTCAAACGATAGAGTCGTCGATACAGCGAGTCTTGCGCTTTGGGTGTGAGGTTTTGAGTTGAAGGTGTTAACTCAAAACTTCCGTCCTCAACAGGCAAACCACTAGCCGCTTCCAATTCACCTAAAAGCTTCTCTATTGCCTTCCAAGGAGCCTCAACGTAACGGTATTGAATGCCTATGGGCAAAATCCAAACCTGCTCCGAGCGTTCAGCCTTGAGCAAATCTTCCGCACACCAAAACCCTAACTGAGCAATACCCGGTTCTAGAGGGCTGATGATCTCATTGTGACCATTGGTTGCGCCTTCTGGAGACGCGGCGATCGGAAACCGACCATTGGCAAACAAGTCACGAGCCGATCGCAACCCCATCCAGTCTGCTTTGCCTCGATGGATGGGGGTGCCACCCAAGCGAGAATAAAGCCAACTCATTTTTGAGCCTGCCCAGAGGGGAATCCCCCGATCATAGATAAAATGGGCATGAATCGGACGCTTTAGCGCTATGCCCTGCTGTCTTGCTACCTGTGGCACCAATTTCCACAGTAAGTGAGTCATACAGAGGGGGTCATCAACTT
The DNA here is from genome assembly GCF_036703385.1 of Allocoleopsis sp. NCBI lineage: Bacteria > Bacillati > Cyanobacteriota > Cyanophyceae > Coleofasciculales > Coleofasciculaceae > Allocoleopsis > Allocoleopsis sp. The sequence goes on from NZ_DATNPA010000328.1 coordinate 3,909, forward strand.
TAGGATGGCGAAATGCAATCAAAAATCGCACCTTGCCTTCCTGAAACTGGCGGTACAGATCGACCAGAACTTCGACATTGTCGGCTTGAATTTGGGTAATCGCGGTGTGTCGGCGAATCCAAATGGGCAGCAGTTGTTGAGCCGCTCTTAGAACGAAGGGATTAAAATCCGGCGGGATAAATTCTAGGGGGGGCTGAGCCTGATTAATCAAATCTGACAAGGTGGTCTTCTCCTGAGTGGCGATCGGGCTTGGCAGCAGCGCTAACGTCACGCCAATGCTCCTAACGTCGCTACCGCATATCTAAAGATTTAGCTGAAATAATGATTATCCACTCTGGTGATACAACCAGTGCTGCGACTGTCATAAATTCTTTCCCTCATATAGGGGGAAGTTTTAAGGAACAGCAAACCCTATCAAAAAAAGGTTAGGTGTCACACAAAGCTGATTTGGCTGCCTAACGAGTGAGATTTCTTGCGGTGCTTCCCTGGCTTGTCTTTAGACTTATCCAGGGTTTTTCTATTTTGACAATCGCATCACTTTTAAAACTGTCACACTCACTTCAGCTATTAAGACAGGAAGGAATGTCAGGAAAAAGAGAGGCCGAAATACCTTCAAGGTTGCGTTTCTCCCTGCGGTTTGACTTTGCTCTAAATACTGGGGAATAACCTTAGTCCCCTTAATGTGGCGCGTCCTGCAAAAATTCTTCTTACTCCTCTACCCCTGCCAGAATCCCTACTAATACGCTAGTCAAACTATCTAAATCATCAGGAACCTTAAAAAGATTGATATCTTGAACTATAGTTTTATCGCTGCTATCGAGTCTGCCAAACTGCCAAACATTTCCAATTGTCACAGCGCCATAAAACACATTCTGTTCTTCAACGTGTGACAAGGCAATCAATTTCACGGCTAATTGAGTAAAGCCTCTGGTGAGGTCGTCGTTTTTGGCTTTTATGACGAGCAAGCTATTTTTTGACCGCAATAGATAATCTAGATTACCTTTTAGCCAGTTATTAACTTTTAAAGGATACTCAATCCGCAACTGACATTCACAATAACACACTACCTCTAAAAGCAATGGAGATACTAACGTTTCCCTTCTAGCTGTCTCATTACTGAGACTAGTAAATCGCAAAACTTTCTTGATTTTTTGCTTCAGGTCTGGCAATCCGTCTATGCTGACTTGGGCTTTTGGTAAAGATAATTCTTCCCGAAGAAGCGAATAGTCAAACTCAGCTAAAATATCATCGGGATCATAAGCCAACTCAAAGTAAGAACGGAATGTGTACTCTCGGTCTTCTTGTAAAATTTTCTGCTTGGACATAGAGCCTTGACTTCCCTATTTCCCTAGTATCCATTTAATTCTACAGTGTTGCTTAAATCTGATGGAGACGCGATCGCGTCTCATTTTTGGTTGTCGGTGGGGCGATCGCACCTAAAGTTATACTAAAGAGACATTCTTCACATAATAGGGAGTTTGATGCCTACCGACGCGCAACTGAGGTGTTTGTATCGAATTGGCTACCAGTTGACGTATATTCTGTTTCAGCCCATCCACCTTATTTGCATCGACGGTCGAACTCAGAATTTATATATCTTGGCAGGGCAGAACGAGGAAATCGAGTTTGAAATTACTCCAGATGGGGAGGTGCTGTAATGAGTCAAGTTGACTACACGGCTATGTCTTACAAAGAGTTAAGGCGGTACTTTCTCAAGCATCGAGAAGATCAAGCTGCTTTTCAAGCTTATCTAGCAAGGCGTCGAGAGCGATCGCGCCCAGTCATTACAAGAGTTGATGACCCGGACTTCGATGATAAGATTCAAGCAGCAATCCGTCAGCAACTAGCGGAGTATCGAAGTTAGCAACGCGATCGCACTCCTACCCCAACAAACGCGATTCCTTCGGACAGCTACGCTTCACGCACCTCCTCCCTCAGCCTTACTTCATAGCTGTTGCAACCTCCTCTTGAGACTGGAATGAACTGATACCACGAATGTCTATAATGAATTCTTCCTCTGAGAAATCCCAACCAAGGTATTCGTCAACTCTTCTAGGTCATCAGGGATTGAATACAAAGCAATGTCTTGAGTAATTTGTTGCTGACTAACGTTGAGGATACCAAACTGCCAAGCATTTCCAATCGTGACGGCACCGTAGAATACATCTTGTTCTTCTATCTTAGATAACGCAATTAACTCAACTGCCATTTGAGTAAAACCTCTCGTCATGTCATCATTTTTGGCTTCAACAACGAGAAGACTTTGGGTTGAACGTAGCAGGTAATCGAGATTGCCTTTAAGCCAGTTATTCACACTCAGGGGGTACTCAATTCTCAACTGACAGTTGCAGTAGGTGGCAACTTCTATTAGTACTGGAGCAACTAAGGTTTCTCTCCGTGCGGTTTCACTAGTGAGGCTGACCAAAGGTAAGATTTTTTCAATACGTTGACGTAATTCTGGCAGTCGCTCGAATGGCGTTGTTGTCTTCGGTAGAGACAATCGCGATCGCACGAGTGCATAGCCAAGCTCAGCCAGAATTTCATCAGGTTCATAAGGCATCTCGAAGTAGGAACGAAATGTATAGGATTGTCCTTCTTGGAGAATGGGGGGTTTACTCATAGCGATCGCTCCTTCAATGATGCTGGTTTACAAAACATGCTACGAGTCTTGAGAGTGCGATTGCCTACGGCACTAGCGAAGCTGATCGCACTCCACACTGCAACAAACGCGATCGCTAAAAAAATATCATGATTCCAAAGGCAGGTGAATATCTTCTAAGAAGATTCTGCCTTGCTCTTTTTGGCTTTTACGTGATTTTTCAATAATGTTGATGAACTTGGGATTTATGCTCAAGCTAAGAGTTTCTAGATCGACATCTTCAATAGGAAATAAAGCGGCGACAGGCTGACCGTTGCGAGTTAGAATGAGAGGCTGCTCGGTTTGGTCGTATTTCTCCAGCAGTGAGGCAATCTCGCTGATGTCAACTGTTTTCATAGTTCAACTATTTCTCCAGCAATGCGAATTTGATTTCCTTCCTTGATACCGACAGCACGAATATCTACGATGGATTCTTCCTCATCTACATCGTAGTACACGCGAAAGTCGCCTATCCGCAATTCCCAAACCGCAATTAGGTTTGGACGCATCTCTTTACGGTTTTTAGTTGGTATAGTTGGCTCATTGCTCAATTGTTCGGTGACAGCACTTGCAATAATTTTTTGCTCCCTAGCTGTAAACACCCGCAGGTGAGATAAGCTATTTCTCGAAAAGGCAATACGGTATGGCAAGGTAGTAGGCTCTGGATTTGGGCTACGTTACCACAGTAGAGGTTTTGTGGGCGATCGCATTCCCCACTGCAACAAGCGCGATCGCATGTCTTCCCTCAGCCTCACTACATACCTGTTACAACCTCCTCTTGAGACTGGGATGAACTGATACCTCCTCAATCAATGTCGGCGGGTAAGTCGTCAATTGACATTCCTGCTTGCTCTAGCAATTCTTTCAATCGTCGGATCTGAGCAAAGTTCAGTTTGATGACTCGTTCGCCTGCTTCGTGGCGGATAACGGTTCTGCGTGATATTCCCAAGCAATCGGCTATTTGCTCCTGAGTCATTCCCAGTCGCTCTCTGACTTCCTTAAGAATTGGCAATTGTGGGTTGCGTTCTGAGTTTTGATCGTCTACCATCTTACTTGTTGAGTGACACTCGGTCACTTTTAAGGCCACAAAAATAACGGGGAAACACTTTGGGAAGTCCCCATACTTCCTGTTTCCCTGTCTCTCTATGGGTAGTTTCTCATACGAAGCATGTTGTGTCGGATGTGTAGCGGCCAGGAGGTGATACGCAAGCAGGAATCCCAACCCCGCCCTGAACTAAAGTTCGGGCTAATAGCTCAAGTCAGCTAAAGCTGACTGCATGAAGATTTTCAACCCGTTAAAACGGGTTTAAGCTTTGAGCCTGAATTTTAATTCAAGGCTCTGGTTCAAGTTGTGCATTTTCCATAAATAACGGGCGATTCGCATTTTTGCATTGATCGCAGATCGCCCTTTCCTAAAACAAAACTACCAAAATCATACCAATGAAACACTCCGAATGGCTTCGCCTCCAAGCAGAAGGCGATAGAGTTGTTGCGTCTTTACGTGCCGATGGGTTCAACTGTCGCAAACAGCCACGCCGCTTGTCTTGGTATCTTTGCAAAGGCTCTGTTTCTTACACCTTGACTTGGCTACCTGCACCAGTGCGCGAATGGAGCTTGTTACCGAATGATGAAACACCAGAGAGAGCGCAACTTTTAGCTCAAATTCACTCTATTTTGGAGCATCGCGGCTGTGGTCGTACAGCAGAACCATCCCCACCTCCGACGCAGGGCTTCTGGAATCAAAAGAATTATCCCTGGACACTGGTTAGGTTGTTGCCAAATGCTCAACACTATACGGTTGGTCGCTTCTACAGCCGCACGGAAGCGGAAAATCATAAGCGCTTTCTTGGTAAGTGGATGCCTGCGGCTGAGTTTGAGGTTGTTTTTGATGCTGATGCAGTGACTTAGAAGAGGAGAGGCGATCGCA
>NZ_DATNPA010000329.1:0-21344 GCF_036703385.1 Allocoleopsis sp.
TGGGATGCTGTTGAATTCAGATCCGGATCGTCCGCAAGAAAAAGCATTTCCAGTGGCGTTATGTGGTCGGGTTCCTTGTAAGGTTACTGATGAAGAAGGTTCCATTCGCCGAGGGGATTTGTTAACGACCTCTTCAACTCCTGGTTATGCGATGAAAGCCAAACCACTGGGAATCAATGGGCAAGATATGTTTCGCCCAGGAACCATTATTGGCAAAGCGCTTGAGCCGCTAGAGTCAGGCAAAGGGGTTATTGAAATATTTGTGCTTTTGAGTTAAGTACGGCGAGTTGTCATGACTTAACGGGTTTACTAATCGCTCAGTTATCGCAATACGCGGATGGTGAGACTTATGGGAAATCAGCGATCGCTTCCAACCAAAACGACAATAGCAGACCGACCGAGAGGTTTAGCAATTACCCCTAAACCCCTGTCCTCCACTCGCACCCCAGTTCACCCCCTCCTGCAACTGCAACGACAAATCGGCAACCAAGCCGTCAGTCGCCTGATCCAAACAAAGCTTAAGGTTGGTAAACCTAATGATGTCTACGAACAAGAAGCCGATCGCACTGCCGATACCGTGATGCGGATGCCCGACCCCTTAGTGCAGCGACAAGTCGAGGAGAAGAAGGAAGAAACCGCTCAAGCTAAATCCTCAGTTGGGCAAATTTCGCCATTGCTACAGCGACAAGCTGAAGAAAAGAAGGAAGAAACCGCTCAGACTAAATCCCAGATTGGGCCAATTACTCCCCTAGTTCAACGTCAAGCGGCTGAGGAGAAAAAAGACGAACACGCTCAGATGCTGCAACGTCAAGCTGCTGATGAGAAGAAAGATGAACATGCTCAGATGCTGCAACGCCAAGCCGCAGATGAGAAAAAAGATGAAACGGCTCAAGCAAAAGGAACGGCAGATGCAACCCCTGAAGTTGCGCCTAACCTGGAAAGCCGCATTCAAACCATGCGCGGGGGTGGGCAACCCCTTGCCGACTCTACTCGCACATTCTTCGAGTCCCGTTTCGGTTATGACTTTGGGGGTGTGCGCGTTCATACCGACTCCCAAGCCGCAGAAACGACGAGTCACCTCAACGCTCAAGCGTTCACAATTGGGCGGAATATCTTTTTTAATGCCGGACGCTACGAACCCCACACGAATTCTGGCAAATGGCTGCTGGCGCACGAATTAACCCACACCCTTCAGCAAAATCCAACTCAGCCCTTGACGGCAAAGCGCAAAATCGTGCAACCACAATCAGAGGGTGGGAAGGGGCATCCTGCCTTACGGTTGAAGAAAAACGGTGCGATGTCTTCGACAACCCCTTCGGGGAACGCCATTTCCCAAAATTCTAACCCCACGATTCAGCGAAAAGCGGGTGGCACTAAAGCTCCTGCTTCCCCTGCCCAAGACGCAGCTTTTCAGGCAGTGGTGAAAAAAGCCAAAGCTGCTGCCAAACAACAAAAGCACCATCCGCCTGCAAAAAGTAAAGCCACTGAAGCCCAAGCCGCCGCCGTGCCTCCCGCGAACGATGTCGCGAGTAAGGCAGCAGGCAAGCAGGTGCAGCAGATGGATCAGCAGCAACCGCAAGCTTTTAACCGGAATGCTTTTAAAGCTGCATTACTAGCCAAAATCGCTGCCAGTGCGCCGAAAAATTTAGAAGAAGCTGGCAAATTTAAAGAAAGTGGCAAAGTTGGAGCAATCAAAGGGGAACTTACAGGACAGGTAGACACCAGTAAGAAACAGTCCCAAGGTGCGGTCGAAGCTAAAGTCAAAGGCACCCCCGACCCGAGTGGAATTGAACCAAAATCTGTCGCTCCTCTGCCACCCAACCAGGCAGGTGCGCCTCCAGCAGGAATTGATGCAGCTCAAGCAGCACCCAAGCCCAAAACGAACGCAGAGGTTTCGCTTCAGGAAGGCAGTCAGTCCTTAGATAAACAAATGACTGACGCAGAGGTTACGGACGACCAACTGAAGAAATCGAACGAGCCAGATTTCCAGTCAGCCGCAGATGCCAAACAACAGGTACAAAAAGATGCAGTGACGGCTCCCCAAGAATATCGGCAGAGCGAACAAGCAGTGTTGACTCAGGCGAAGTCTCAAGCGGTTACAACGGCTCAAACACAGCTCACCGGGATGCACACAATTCGGGGGCAAGCGCAAAATAAGACCACCACCGCGCAACAGCAAGCGAAGAGCCAGGATGAGCAGAAGCGGACTGAAGTAGCCAATGAGCTACAGACAATTTATACACAAACAAAGAAAGCGGCTGAAGACCGTCTTGCTCGTTTAGATACGGAAGTTAACCAGGCATTTGATCAAGGGGCAACTGCTGCCCAGCAAGCCTTTGAGGATTATGTCCAACAGCGCATGGATGCCTACAAAGACGATCGCTACAGTGGAATCATTGGTAGAGGTCGGTGGTTAAAAGATAAGTTCCTGGGGATGCCAAGTGAGGTGAATGCTTTTTATGAAGAAGGGCGACGCTTGTACATTGCCCAGATGGATGCGGTACTCGATCGTGTTGCCATGCTGGTGGAAAAAGGACTGAACGAGGCAAAAACGGAAATTGCCAAGGGCAGAAAAGCGATTCAAACCAAACTGGAGCAGCAACCCGCCAATTTACAGAAGGCACTCCAGCAAGATGCGGCAGCACTGCAAAGCCAGTTTGATCAGTTAGAAAAAAGTGTTGAGGATAAGCAAAATCAACTGATTAACTCCCTGGCTCAGAAATACAACGAGAAGTTACAGGCGATCGACAGTCGTATTGAGGAAATGAAGGCAGCCAACCGGGGTCTGGTGGATAAAGCACTGGATGCTGTCGTGGGCGTGATCAAGACCATCCTGAAGCTAAAAGATATGCTGCTGGATGTGTTGTCGCGTGCTGCCTCTGCCATTGGCAAAATCATTAAACATCCTATTAAATTCCTGGGCAACCTGGTCTCTGGCTTGAAACAGGGCTTCATGAACTTTGTTGGGAATATCGGTACGCACTTGGAGAAAGGGTTGATGGGCTGGTTGTTCGGCGCGATCGCAGAAGCCGGAATTCAGCTTCCAGAGAGCTTTGACTTAAAGGGTATCCTCAGTCTGATCCTACAAGTGCTGGGGGCAACCTGGGCATTTATTCGCGCCCGTGCGGTGAAAATCCTGGGTGAGAAAGTGGTTCAAGCGATGGAAACCACTGCTGAGATCTTCAAGATTTTGATCTCTGAGGGCATCATGGGGGTATGGGAATACATTAAAGAGCAACTCAGTAATTTGAAAGATGTGGTGATTGAAGGAATCAAGTCCTTCGTCACCGACAGCATTATCAACGCTGGAGTCACCTGGATTTTGGGGTTATTAAATCCTGCCGGAGCATTTATCAAAGCCTGCAAGGCAATCTACGACATCATCATGTTCTTCGTAGAACGGGGTAGCCAAATTATGGCGTTGGTGAATGCAGTGATTGACTCGGTGAGTGCGATCGCCGATGGTGCGACTGGGGTTGCTGCCAAATTTGTAGAAGATGCCCTTGGCAAAGCCGTTCCCGTGGTCATCAGCTTCCTAGCTGCTCTTCTAGGTGTGACTGGTATCAGTAAGAAGATTCGAGAAGTTATCGAGAAAGTTCAGGCACCAGTTGGTAAGGCGATCGACTGGTTGATTAATAAGGCATATAACTTGGTGAAAGCCACCGGAAAACTCTTGGGGTTTGGTAAAGATAAGAAGGATGAGAAAGCTGATCCGGAGCATGACAAAAAAGTTCAGGTGGGACTAGCGGCCATTGACCAGGAAGAACAAAAATATCTACAGAACGGCAAGCTGGAGAAGGAGAATGCTGAGAAAGTAGCTGCATCTGTGCAATCTAAGCATCCAGTGTTCAAGTCAATTAAAATTGTGGATGGCAATGATTCTTGGGATTATAGCTACGTTGCCAGTCCTGAGCAGAAGAAAAAAGGTACCAAGAAAGCAGGTGTAGATTTAAGTGAATTATCAGGTTGGCGACCTAGGTGGCGTAAAGGAACAGATAGAGAGCTTCAAAAGAGACAGCCAGAGTACTACTACAAGGGGACACTCAATCTGAAGAAGGGTGTTGATCGCCGACATAAAGTTGCTTTTGAAGTCATTTTTAAACAGCTTAAAGCACAAGTAGAAGACAAGCCTTACGAGGAGGCCGCCAAGAGCTTACCTTCTAAATATCAACCCAGTCAAGCTAAACGGGGACAAATCATTTCTGCCTGTAGATCGTACTTGAGAGACCACTTTAATGACCCTGAGAATATTTGGATAGGCAACTCCGAAGAAAATCAACAAAAAGGGCGGGAAATGGGACACAAACTCCAAGAACTGGCGAAACGACAGGAGGAACTACGCAACTTGTTACGGTCTATCAAAGGAAAACCTGAGAATATCATCAAAGAGCTACGTAAGCAGATCAAAGCAAAAAATAACGAAATCAAGAGCATAGTTGATAAATTAGATCAATTGCGTCTTGATCTACCTGAAACTGGTGAAATGGAGGCTCCTGCTAAGTATTTGGCTATGCTCAAAGCACAGTATCAGCGCGATCTTGCTGAAGCGAGATGAGAGTTAATCTCCTATAGAGTGAGCGCCTATTGCTTCTAGAATAAGTTAAGGGACGCAACCCATCGTTCGACTGTGCGATTGGATTGAAACGTTTTGGTAGAGCAATGGTTGACCTAATGGGCGACGGTCGTACCTGTACCAAAACCTGTAGATTCTCGCACTTCGGGTTCATGGAATGCTAAAACGATATCTTGTTTAGGAACCCCCATTTCAACCAATCGATTGGCAAGCCCCTCTTCCGTGCCATCGTGCTGAATCCAGATTTTTCCACCCTTGATATCCACATGCAGGATACAGCCAAAATCGCGTTTATTCCAACGCAAACCAACATACCTGAGTTAGTAAGAGGATAAACGTGCAACATCCCTACCACTTAGCTAAAAAATTATGGTTCAAACCATTCAAGCGAAAGATGTCACCCTTCGAGAGTTGAGTCTCAACTTCGGCCTTCAACTCACCCATAATCAGCAATTTTTTCCTGAGTGGCAAGAGAATCTCCCAGAAATCACTGACTTACAAAAGCAACAACTCGATCGCGTAAAAGAGGGGTATTTCAACCTACTGGCTTATCCTCCCATGCTAGAAGGTGTTGTCAGAATGGCAATTCTTGACCCTCTACTCTTTATCGGTGAATTTTACCTAGCACCTTTTCACGTTAAAGCCGAGAAATCAGTCAAAATTTCTACAGAAGATGAAGGAATAATTGTCACTGGAACTCTCGATGTCTTAATCTTGAAAGACACAATCTGGGTGATGATTATTGAATCCAAACAAGTAGAGTTTTCCATCGAAGCGGGACTAGCACAAATCTTGTCTTATATGCTGGCAAATCCCAATTGCGAGCAACCAAGCTTTGGCATGATTACTACAGGTGGAAGTTTTATTTTTCTGAAGTTAGTTAAAGGAGATTTCCCTCAATACGGGTTGTCAAGGTTGTTCTCAATGCTCAATCCAGGGAACGATCTATATACAGTTCTGAGCATTTTGAAAGGCTTAGCTCAAACTGTTACGGGTGAGTAAGTGTATCTTTTCCTGTAGTTGAATTCACTTTCACCTCGTAAATCGCTCACTACAGTTGATACCGCTCAACCGCTGCTAAATGAAGTATCGTTGAAAAAAACTTTCATAAACAAAGCGATCGCTTCACTGAGAAACCATAGCTTACGTTAGGCGAGAGATGAATATCTGGTCAACCGTCAATTCCAACTCCGAAAAGGTGGGAGAAATAATGCGATCGCTTCCACGAAACTGCTGCATTTCATATTCCCCATCCACCAGAGTGCAAACCGTAAAGGTTGGTTGCTTGGGTGAGCCGATATAGCGCCGACCACCAATGCCCAGATAATCGGCGAGCCAATATTCCTGAATGCCAAATGCTTCATAGTCCGCCAATTTGACCAGGTAATCATCGCGCCAATTGGTTGAAACAACCTCTACTGCGAGTTTAATTGACTGGCTTAAGGTGATGACCGATTCTCGTTCCCATCGAGGCTCATCAACTATTTTCGTTTCATCTAAAACAACAATATCCGGTTCATAACCCGTGTCATTGGCAATTTTGACAATACATTCTTTCGGAATGAAATAGGGCTGGTTCGCTTGCCGAATCGCAGTGCCCAAATCAAATGCTAAATCACCCGCTAGTCTCGAATGCTTGCCTTTCGGTTTAGGCATTTCGATAACCACCCCTCGTCTCAATTCGTAGCCATGCGCTGAATTTTCTGGATACCAATCCATGAACTCGTCGAATGACATGGGTGCTTTATCAATCACTGCAATCATGGCGATCGCGTCTCCTCTTCTCTGATTCCAATCTACAGCCACCCCAATTACATCTTATGAACAGAAAGGAGCGATCGCTTGAGCTAACCAGGGCAAAGGATGCGATCTGCGCTTCGCTTTACTCGCTTCGCTATCGCCTGTGAGAAGGGAAAGTGCGATCGCATATCTCTAGGGCAGACATTGCTGGAACCTTGGATTGAACTGTTGTTGATTGATGGAGGTTAGTGAGGCAACGCACCAGTCGCCTTCAGCAACTTCAGTCCATTAAACGTATTAAGTTGGAGCGGTAGGTTGCTATTGAAACTGAATGTACCGTCCGTAGAGAGATCAAATGTGGCTTGGCTAACAATGCCAGATTTAATCTGTAACTGAAAACCCTTGGCAGGCAACAGATCAGCGTATTGAACACCAGTCTGGGTGAACGGCATACCCCATATCGGCTGAATCGTCAGTCCCCATGCAGGTTCTGTATCCGCAGCTTGTACATCGATTGCATCCCGTGCATCAACCAGGATGGGATAGCCATAAAACTCCAGCTTGCCCGTGTCGTTGCCCGATAGGAAACCTCCATTGCTGCGATCGTAGGACGAAACGTAAGAGAACGTTCCATCCAGCTTCAGCTTGAATACCAAGTCTGTCACCACTCCCGATCCTTGCTGAACTTGGTAAAAGGACGCTGGCACCAAGCGAACCGTTTGATAGCTAATCCAATCGTCATTAGTCAGCGGACAAACCAGCAGAACGCCGGAACCTGAAAGGTATCGTGCATCCAGAATCACTTCAAAGCCGAGAACTTTGAGTGTAGAGGTGCTGCGTCCAGAGAGAAACGAATTGAACTTTTCGTCGTAGTTGATTGTGCCTTCCGGCGTGACCTCAAAGGTAAAATCAGCGTAGTAGCCAGAGGCAATCTGAAAGTTGTATGAACCGGGTTCAAGTTGAAGCGTTTGAACGACTCGCGAATCAATCCAGTCGGATGTAACGCCTGGAATGATGAAATACCGATAGAACAGTTGCGTTGCATCAATTTTAATAGGAAGCTGACTCATGATAGCCTCTCCAGTGCTATTTATTCACAGCGAGATACACTCCAATTCTGTATTTCTAATCTAGGCAGCTTTACAACGGTTTGACAGTACCCTCATGGGTTATTTTGTAGTGCTGTGCCTTCACCCAAAGGATGCGATCTGCGCTTCGCTTTACTCGCTTCGCTATCGCCTCTGAGAAGGGAAAGTGCGATCGCATATCTCTAGGGCAGACATTGCGGAACCTTGGATTGAACCGTTTTGGTAGAGCAATACCTTCGATTCGGTATAGGAGGATGTCACTCAGGTAGATACATAGCGGAACTGTCATTGGGTCTAACATGGAGGTAGCGCTCAGTCGTCCCAATTCTGGAGTGCCCCAAAGTGCGCTGAGTCAGATGCAGCGGCGCTCCGCGATCGAGACTATGAGAAGCGTGAGCGTGTCTCAACCAATGCGGACTAACATTTTCGTTAATCCCAGCCCGTTTAGCCGCTGCCTTGACAATTCGGAAAACTCTAATGCGATCGAGGGGCTTACCATTTTTGGAACGAAACACTGGGTCACTGACACTGGCATCACCCCTTAGCTGTTGCAGTTGTGTCCAAAGCGTCGGCGGTAATAAAATAGTGCGAACCTTTCCCCCCTTACCTTGCACCGTAATCTGTCCCGTCTCACCTCTGGGCACCGTGTCCTTCCAGCAGAGCTGACATAGCTCACTAACGCGCAAGCCAGCTAGATAGAGGAGGCGCAGAATCAAATAATTCCGCACATCTTTCTCAGAAGCCATCATCGCCACCACTTCCGGCTCCGTCAACAGCCGCTCCGTCAGGGCATCCTTCCCCTTAGGCGATCGCATCAACACGCCAAGATTGACCTCTAATACTCCAGTACTTGAGGCAAACTTGAGGAAAGATTTGACGGCTGCGATCGCAATCCTTTGGCTATTGGGAGCCATACCTTCAAGAGTTTTCTGCCATCCCTGAATATCTGCTAATGTGACCAAATGAAGCGGCTTATTGACGTAACCCAAAAAGCGATGAGTATAACGGCGGTAAACATCGATTGTGCGAGGCGATCGCCCAAACAGCCACATCTCCACCAACTGAGCGATCGCATCAGTGGCTAAAAGTACATTTGTTTCATTAGAGGAAACCGATCCCATCCAGTACCAGGCATGTGGGTTTCCCGATTTTACCAGGAGTGTTCCACCCCCCTTACGATTTACAACATAAGACTCCTGTTATGTTGCGCCTTCTGAGTTTTGCTCGACTGGAGCACCCCAAGCGTCCCACCCCTTAGCATTTATTGGGAGTGGGGAATCAGGAAAGAAAAAGCGACTCCCGAATCCCGACTCCCCATTCCCGTTGGTCTTTGTCACTTAAAATCGTTAAGAATCAGAAAACCAGCGCTCCTTAAAAATTTGGTAGTGCTTTAAAAGGGCATTAGAATTAGGTCTAGCCGTTTTACTTTTCGGCATCCTTAACGGTTGCTCTCTTAGATCCCAGTAACAGCTATTAGACAAAACAGTCGCCATCTCAACCTTATACGTTTCCGGGTTGATACTCAGGTAGTAACTATCAAATAATTGGTGAATATCTACCCGCAACAAAAGCCCATTCGATGGATGGTCGGTTTTGGCACCTAGATAGGGAATGATATGAGCCGCTTGTAAGACAGCTTCCACAGGGCAGCCTGTAATTGAGCAACACCCTCCGTAAGCTTTCATTAACTCCAACTTAAACTTTCTTTGACCTGGACGAATCACAACCGCTCTCTTACTCTTTTTTCTTTCATCTTTGATATCCAAGGGGTTAAACTCTTGCTTATAAGCCAACTCCGCCTGGTGTATTTCTGACCAGATTCCTAGTAATTCTTGGCCCAGCTCACTCTGGGGAGGTTGGCCCTCAACCAGGCGCATCAAAGTGACAAAAAGCTCATCTTTGTTGTCGTGGATTTTTATTTGATGGCGCTCCACGTAGGCTGTATAAATCTGAGCAAACATTTTATAGTTAATGTTTTCCCAAGAGGTCAGCGGCTTGTGGGGGCGAATACAAAACGAGGAAGCTTGTTGCTGTTTGAAAAGTTTGACTAATTCTAGTGAAACGGAATCTTTGGGTTGTTCTCCTCCGAGAAGTCCGAGTAATAGCCTCAGGATTTCTCGCTTTGAAGAGAAGGCTAATTTATGCGTTTTGTTATATTTTTCAAAGACAGCCGCCATCTCTTCCCAAATCTGAATTTCTCGCTCTGGGTGTAATTCATAAGTAAAATCGTAAATCCACGTTGACAATTTTTCATCTATGAGATAACCGACTTTTTGATAAAGTCGGGTGAGTCGTGAGATTTGGCAAGGGGTGAGTTCACTAACAGGCTTACTAGGGGTCACCATCTGACTCAAAGGAACTTGCTCTATTGTTACTTTCCCCGTCTTGAGATTTAGCGCCTCTACTTTCCAGCTAGGCTCATTTGAAGATGTCATCGTTGTTCCTAATACAACACAGTCGGGAAACACCTCAATCAATAAGTTTGGTGCTCTTAGACTCTCTTCTTTCATAGGGGAAAGAATGAATTTAAAAAATATCAATCCGATATTGACTTTTGGAGGATTTGATGATGTGACCTGACGGGGTGGCAAGTGCCCAACTCTCTCTCTTTCCATCTTCAAAACTCTTTCCCTACACCACACACCCCACACCCTACCCCCAGTTTCCTTGGCAAGCTTTCTTGTTACCCCTAAAGTGCTGTAACTCTATTCGTCGCGATGAGGAGAACACAGTAAAGCCAAAAGTGCGGGAGGAATGTCATCATTGTGTTCCAGCAGGAAATCCATTAGGGCGAGATGGCGCAAGTCGTTGGCAGTGGGTCGGCGATAATTACGACCACGAGCAAACCAGAAACGCACCTGAGAAACAGAGCGATTGCAAATCAAGGCGATTTGCTCGTAGGTAAAAGACCATTTGCTGCGAAATCGCTGGGGGGTCATGCCCAGCGGGCAGCTACTGTAGAATTCCATCAGATTTTGCTCATCTTTTGTCAGAGGGCGGGGATTGGTCATCTTGCCACCTCTTCTTTGAGTTCCAAATCTTCTTCCCAAGCTGTATCTACTCTTACCCAAGCGGCACTGGGCGAGTGAGAGTCAAGGAGAATGATATATTTCCAGCTCATGCGGCACAAATGGGGGGCTAAGGCATAAAAGCGCCCGATGGCAATACCCCAATCAACGCCTCCTTTTGCTGGTATCCAACGCAGGATTTCGCCATCAGGGTAGCAGGGCAGGGGAGTTTCTTTGAAGTTAATTGGCTGCTGTTTCTCCTGCTGTTGGATTTCTAATAGGAGTACCTCGTCATAGCCGGATGACAACGCTTGAAAATAATTATTGATGAGCTTTGAGTTGAGGCTATTCGTTAACTGCTGAATCAGGAAAGCTATCAAGCTATCTTGGTCTGGTTCTTCTACATATCTTTCTGGATTAAAGCTGCTTAGTTTGGCTTTCAATTCTTGGATGCCGAAATCATTCAGCGCTTGTTGGTAGCCACAGTGATAATCGGAGAGAACAGCTTTTTGATTCAGTTGATTCATTGAATTTTCCTCATTCTTCTCTTAGTTCTTTAGAGCCGGAGCCAGCGAGCTGAACGAGACCTTGGCTATGAGGTCTGTCGGGATAGCTTGATTGGGGAGTCGGATGAATGTCATTTAATCTCCTCCTATTCCCCAGTGATTCTCTTCGTTGAATCCTAATTGATTGAGTTCTCTCAGCATCATTTCTAGGATTTCGCTGAAGTAGCGATATTTGTCGTGATTCCGCCCTCCAGACTTCTGTCCCCAAGCCAGCCAGATTGTCTTTTCTTTGCCCAATTTTTGACTCAACAGCAGGCGCATCATGAGCAGCCTTCCGTCTTTGTCTAGGTCATCAAGGAGGGGAGTGGAAGCTTCCGGGGAAGCTTCCCTTAAGGCTGAGGCTAGACGTGCCGAAAGCGCTTCCAATGAGATTCCATCAGGCTTCCGGCTTTCTTCCGTTTCTTCCCCTGGAAGTTTCCGCTCCGTCAGGGGGGCTTCCTCTTCAGGGTGGTTTTCTGATAAATTAGGTGGCTCTTTTTCTACTGAATTAATGTCGGCTACATTCCGCTGCCAATCTGTTAAGTCTGGAATCCGTGCTGGATACTTGGCTACCATGCAGCAGGGGATTGATTTACTTTCGCGAGTACGGCGCGATTGCTGCCATTCTAATTCGCTTAAAACGGCTGTCCAATAGTCGTAATCCTCGCTATCCTTGCGGCACTGATTCCGCAGGGATTTGGCGTAATCGATAGCAAATTCCCCTAAGCGAATATCGGTGAAACATTCCTCCAGGTCCGACTCGCCCTCAAATCCCCAGGACGCTACATTCTCTCCCTGAGCTAGTGCAATTAACCGTAACATCGACTCCCGCGCCACGGTGATGATATCCTTCATCATTGCTTTGGCAGAAGGAGCTATATCCTTAACTTGTTTCGTCTCTGGGTCACGCTCTTTAATGGCTTTTACGTTGGTGTTGATGAGTCTCCATTCGTCTACTACGAAATTGGTTATTTCAAAGGTTTGCCCCTGTTCCATTAAGGGGTAACGGCGATACATTTCTGCGTGAATCCATTGCAGCTTTGACCTGATAGCTTCATAGTCAAACCACAGTCCATAAACTTTCAGACCGACCCAGTTCCATGACTTTTTCTTGGGAGTGATAACAAAGCGCTCACCTCCCAAAACATCTAACAACCAGTCCACAAATGTAGTTTTGCCGATACCTGTACCACCGATGACGCGGAGGTGAGCAAATTTATCAGGTTCAGTGCGGAGGCGGCTGAAGTCAAACAGTACAACGGTGATAGGCTCTTTCATCAACTGCTCTGCTCCCACCGCTAATTCTTCAGTGCGTTGAAAGGAGCGATTCTGCTCTGAATCGCTAACAGTTGGCTCTTGTGATAAGCCAGCTTCTACAGCAGGGGGAATTGATTGTTGGGGTAATGCTGGATGCTCTTGAATAGGTGGCATTGCCCGTCGTGCTTCACTCACAGCAGCATTGATGTAATGCTTTACTTCATCCCCAGTTAGCAAATCTCTACGGGCGTGAAACTGTCCGCAGACGTGGCGGTATAAGTCGAAGCGGACCTTAGGCGGGGCAGAGTTCAGGATGCCTGCTATCTCGCCAAAACGGTAATTGATGAGCAAAGCCTCATCTTTCTGGGCTATTGAGAGATACTCGATTTGGTCTTCCAGCGGATGCCGTGGCGTCGCAAGCCCTCCTTCCATCACTCGGAGAATATCCCCCAGCTTTCCTCGGTACATGGGGATAAGCCTCATGCTTCCGGTATCTTGGAACTCTTGAAATACTGTGTAAACGTATCCAATTGCGCCAATCGTGAGGGGAATCCAGGCTAAGGGGTTGCTGGACATGACCACCGACGCACCGACGGCAATCGCACTGGCTAGCTTCCCAGCTTCGCAGTCTTTGGCCGTTTCTTTGCTCTTTTCCATCAGAATTGCACCCCGACGACGCACCCACACATCTACATCTCCTTGTTCCAACAGTGTCAGTGGGGCGAATTCCGTCGGGTCGTAGTCGGGTGCGATTGCTATGTTATCCATCATCTAAAACCTCTTAAAAATGCCCTGTCCTAGCAATAGGGCAGGGCTTTCATGAACCGTTTGGCTGCTAATTAGTTTTCGCCGTTAGCACGACGCCATAAAGCGTAGCCAACTTCGCCAGCCAATATGGTGCAGGCGTTGTATCCAATCATTCCTAAGACAATCATTGGGGGGTTTCCCAGCGGATTTCGGGAAATGAAAGCTGAACAAACATCCAGAAGGACAACGAACAAAATGAACAATCCTAATACTGACCGTTCGTTCATCCCGGCGCGTTTGTATTCGAGGCGTCTCACTTCCACCAAGTCAACTGTGCTTTTGTTTTTTTCTGGCACAGTATGATGCTTGATAGAGTCATAATCTCGCTTGGCGATATCAAGGTTTTTTCCTCTTAGGGCGTAGCTTTCCACCCACATCACAGCAATGGAAACCACTACAGCCGCCCAGAAATTTACTTTTGTCCATACCCACAACCAGGCGATACCAATCCAGGCATTTGGCTCTTCAAAAAAAGGAAATAAAGGCTTGCCACCAAACATTTGGAAGAAGGCATCGGCAGACATGACTACGCCACCTATTAACAGGATGCCCCCTAATACTTTGATTCCGGGTTTGTCTTGACCAATGAAGTTGTCTAGTACGGTGGCAACGGCATAGGGAATGACTCCTACGATTTTGACTCCCATCGCAATGATACGTCCAATGATGTCGTAAAAGTCATTACTTTGTTTGGGTTGAGAAGTGCCCGTTTCGTCGCCATTAACAGTTGTTGAGTCGCCTATTCTAGCCATTGTTACAAACTCCTTGGTAGTACTTGGTGAAGTAGAATTTCCCCTGCAATGTGTAACCACTGCATTGGCGGTGTTGGTCGAAAATGAATGTTTTTTTGAAGGGATCGATTAGCTTCCAGTTAATCCGTGGTGGAGTGTTGTTCAGGGTGTAACCGTCAATGATTAGCTGGTCGTATGTTGCGAGCGCATTCTTGGAGTAGGCGTCAGCGACCTTTCTGGCGGCTTCCGCCTTGGTTTGTTCCAATTGAGCTTCGGCTGTAATTCGAGCGCGTTCTGAAGCCTGCTGGAGGGAATCTGGGACGCTGAAGGCGTGGATGCCTACCAGTGCCATTAGGCCCGTGACTCCCGCGTATAAACCAGGGGAATATCGACCCGTCATTTTCATGGATGAAACCTCCTTGCCCCTGGCATTCAATCAGGGGCACCCAATATCAAGCGGGAACTGCTTTCGTGCTGTAGGACTTGGGCGACGGACATTAGGTCGGCTTCCCGTTCGTCCTTCATGGTGTACCAGTCACCGTCCTCGCAAATCCAACCGGGCTTGGTGAAGCCTGCCTCGTCGGGGTAGCAATACAGATTGAAGTCAAAATGATTCGTGGTGCCACCAGGAAAGCTGCCCCAGAACATTTCGCCGCTGTCCCAAAAGGGTCGCCAAGGGAAATCCGTCTCTGTCTCTGGTAATGGCATCGGTGCACCGGGTTGAGGATGCCAGTGCAGGGTGAAATTGACGCCATCTTCAAAACCTGATTTGAATTTTTCTTGGTATTCAAACACCAGGTAGAAATCGAAATGAGGGTAGGCATGGCGTGACTGTTCCAACCACTTCTCTAGCTGTTGACGCCCAAAGATAAGTAGGGCTAAGTCGGTGGCGGGTTCCCATTTCGCACATGAACAGACCCAGTTGAAAACGCGGTAACGGTGTTCGGCCGTGAATCCTTGCTGCTCAATGGCTCGGCAATCCTCGGTAGAAAGAGCATCGACATGAGTGCCTATCCGGTAAAGTAAATCGTCTGAGGGGTTGGCGTTGTAGCGTCGTAAACGCTCTTCCAGATATCCCCAGTCGATGGATTGAAAAGCGTTCATCAGTTGTGTCCTCCGAAAAGCAATTGGTTGGCGAGTGCCACTGACAATGCGATTTGATTACTGGGAGAAAGCTGTTGTGCTAGTAACCACGCTTCCCCACCGTTTTGCTCGGAGTAAAATTTGGGTTCGGTCATGACCTGCTGGGGGTTAACCGCAGCTTCCACTAAGCAAATCAGTAAGCTGGCTTTGTCGTCGCGATTGAGTTCTTCAAGGCGCGAGCCGAATTGCTCTTGGATGTGAGCGAGTATGTTGGCGTCAGTGGTGCCGGGGAGTGCCCCAGCCCAGTATCCTATTGGGTTCATAATTGGTGTAGTCCTTAACGATTGAAATCGGTCGTTGGGAGAAAGCCAGCGTCTTGGTTGGTCGCCTGTGCGCTGGCTTTACCCGTAATCTTGTCTATCACCTCTCCGTAGAGTTGCTGCTGGCGCTGGCGATAGCGTTCTTTCTTTAGTTCTTTTCGTGTTTCGCGATACCGCTTTTGGAGAGAATTTGGAGCTTTGTCCTCTGATTCCCACTCTTGTAGCCACTCGCGAATTGCTTCGTAATCGCCAGCGATGAGTAGGGATTCGACTTGAGATGCACGGACAGAAGATTGCTTCTCTAGTTCAGCCCGGTACTGGTCTGCCCATTCTGATAGTTGAGTCACAATGCACTCTCCTTTACTGCATCGCGGGTTTGAAGGATTACCGTTCGCCACCCTCGTTTGCTGGCTGGCATCGCCAGGACTTCGGCGGCAGCGGGGTTGAGGTGGTGGCCTGGAAGTTCGTCATCAAGTTGGGCTAGTAAAACTTGGAAATGTGCGGGGTTGGCGTGACGGTTTAAAGCGCCAACTGCATACATGAACTGCTGTTTTTCCATCGTTGCAATACTCCATGTTTTTCGGGTTGCAATAGCCTTAATCCCATTGGGGAGATTGGCTGGTTGCTGTTCAGTTTTCAAGGTTCTTGGGCTTTGGCTATTTCTTGGGCTGTTTAGTGTCAGGCTTGGGTTCCTCAAAAATCTCGTCCCAGGCTTTCTTGTCCCAACTCGCGCCTAGATTGTCTGATGTTGATGTCTTTTCTGACTCGGATTTGTGGTTAAATTCTTGATGGGCTAGAACAAGATGGAGATAGGCTAGCGTTTCCATTAGCTATCACCTCTGGCAACTAATCCTCCTCCCAGCGCGAGTAATCCCAGTGCCAGTCCAGCGGGTGGGAAGAAGAGACCAACAGCACCAACAGCCAGAGCTAGAGAAGATGCGAGCGCAATATGTGTCATGGTTCGTTTCTCCTTGTTTTGAGATAGTAGTAGTATTCGTTGAGTTTGTAAGTCTTGAAGGGCGGGGATTTTGGTTCTTAGTTTTTGGTTGAGGACTACCAGTTCGTTGAAGCTGTCACTGTGGCATGAAGATTGATGTTGTGGGTTTCTTTGGCCACTATTGAGAGTTTTTTTACGAGTTCTTCATTGCTCATCAAGCCTGCATCAGTAGCCAACTTTTCAATATCTAAATTGGTGTTTTGTTGCGCCTGTAAAAGCTGGATGAATTTCTCTGTGTTGGCGGCGCGAAGTTGGTTTTGTTGGCGTAGAAGCCCTAACCAATAAGCGTTTTCCAGGAAGGCTGCGTCTAGGCGTCCTTTATCAAACGTTAGTTGAGAGAGGGTTTCTAAGGCACCTTGGCTAATATTCAGTCCAGTTTCTTTGGCTAACTGCAATCCCTGATTGGTGATGACGCTCATTGCAGCCGCAGGTGGGGTGTAAGTTTGATGTCCGTTTCCGTTGTGGGGGTCTTCTACTGGGGATAAGGCTGTTAAAGACGTGGCAAAAACGGTAACGTGGTTCTTGACAGTTTCTACTTCAGCTTCTGTTAGTTCTTCTGTTTCCGGGTCAATGCCTACGTCCAAAAGCAGCGCCTCGAATTCCAAAGCATTGGTGAATCCGAATTTATCCATCACTTGGGGCTTATTCATGAAGCTTTTTTCTCCTGTTTGCGTAGTTCAAAAAATGTGCGGAAGCTGAAATCGTAAGGGTGAGCTTTGATGTAGCTCTCGATTAAGGTTTCGTCTCGATAGATTTTGTAAAGCTCCTTGAGTCGAGTCAGTACCCAAAAACGGTACGGGCTTAGCGGTGCTTGTTCCTTTGACCCCGATTGCTCGAAATGCATCCGGTAGTTGTCAATGTAGCTTCGAGCGCATTTGTCCCATTTTGTTACAGTGTTGCGGTGGATTCCGAGGAATCGTGCCGCTTCACCCTTACGAATGGGGATATCAAGGAATTGTCTACACCGCCTAACCCTCATTACTGAAGGGGAAGGCATGGTTGCGTATGCGTCCTGTTGTGCAAAAAATCTGGCTGTGCAGGCGATTGTGAACTAAAGACATGCAGTTCTATTCGCGATTCCATCAGAACCAAAGCTGGATAACCGTTTTAGAGGTTTTACCTGGTCAGACTGTGCGAGGAGTTTGCTGCACTGCTCGTTTCACTTTTCCTGCCTATGTGAGCTATAGTATCTACGGGTGCGTCACCTTGTCAACAGGTGTCTAATAAATTCCTTCAGTACGCCAATAGAAGCCATAATTGATAGAATATTGCGCTCTGTGGACACTCTTAGATACCTGCCATGCCTTCTGACAAGCCTCGTATAACACTGCGAATAGAGCCTGAAGATATGGAGTATTTGGAAAAGTGGGCTAAAGAAGAATTTCTAACAGTTCCTCAGATGGCAAGAATAATTGTGAAACGGGCGATCGCAGCCAGAAGAAAAAATGAATACTCCCCCTCCTCTGACGCTACTGGGAGCAAGGGCAGGGGGAAGAAGGGAGGTGAGGAATGAGTGAAACACTGGAACACTACGAGGTAGGCGATCACCCAGAGCGCCCACAGCCGTCTACACAAAAACTCAACATCCGGCTCGAACAGGTCGCTAGATTGACTATCGAGCGGCAGAGATTGCCGCTCGAACGGTTGTCGCTAATACTCTCACAAGTATTCCCAAGGGGTGGGTGAGACGCGATCGCTCTATTCACTGCCACCAGTGATTCAGTCAGCCACTGAAAAGCCACATAAGTATCTGTTTCCGGAAACAGATACTTCACACCAAAAAAAACAAAAAATAAAGCTTGAGCGCCACTTCTTAGCAGGAAAAACGCCCAAGCTTTATTAGCCCCCGCCAGAATAGGCGAAAGGAGACTTAATGTTGATCTGTTTTCTAAATTTTTTATTTTCAGATCACCTAGAGGTCAATACCTCTATACATCCACATCTTAACGTAGCTTATCAGCCATTAACAGTCAATTTGGCTGAAATTGTTGCAACAACTTCAAGAAATAACGCCACTTTGACAATACAAAACACTCCTTTTGCCGCGAAGGAGGTTTTAGTATGATAGCACTTCCAGGTTGCATCACTGGCTCCTCGCTACCCCTTCACAAAAAGCATCGCCACGAATGTACCGAAAAAAGAGGGCTGGATGAGTACTCGTCCTTCGGGCATCCTGCTGTCCCTCCCCTGATAATCCTTTCCCGCTTGGGCCAAACAGCGTTGTGGGAATCACAAAAAATTAAAGGAGGGCTGAAGTAATGGTTACAAACTTTACCGCCCAAAAACTCTCCCAGCTACAACAACGGCTCATCGATCAGCTCTGTAAGCTACCTGTGGAATGGGCGCTGACACCGGTTAAAAAGAATAAAGCCTGCTACCGGACTTCCTGGCAGTTTGAAGCGCCGTTATCCCACCAAGAGTTAATTACTGAAATTAAATCAGGAAGAGCTAAAGGCTACGGTATCCGCACAGGTAAAGTATCGGGCGGGATAGTCGCCATCGATGCGGATGGTAATGCCGCTCACGACAAAATTACCGAGCTGTCCGGTAATGTGCCACTACCCGAAACAGTCGCCTTCACGTCAAATAAACCCGGTCGCTGTCAGTATCTTTTTTACATTCCCCAAGAATACTGGGACGTGATCGCTACCAAGAAAATCGGCACCGGGGTTAAGGGAGACGACGGAAAAGAACAGAAGCTGGAACTGCGTTGGGATGGGTGCCAGAGCGTCCTACCCCCATCGGTTCACCCCGAAACTGGCTGTTATCGGTGGCGTCGCTCTCCGGAGGAAGTTGCGATGAGTGCTTCGCACACCGCCTACGGCATCGCCCCCGCACCGATGTGGGTGATCGAGCAGATGTTGGCTGACAACAGGGAAACTCAGGTACCCCCTCCAACTTCGTACACTTCTAAATTGCGCTCAGGGGAAGAGTGGACTAATCAAGAGTGGGCATTATCTTATTTATCTGCTCTCAATCCCTACCGAGCTGACGATTACGATAATTGGCTGGCAGTGGGCATGGCCCTGCATTCGGTTAGCGACTCCCTGTTGACCGAGTGGGATAACTGGAGCCGCCAATCCACAAAGTACCAGCTTGGGGATTGTGAGAAGAAATGGAAATCCTTCAAACGCCAGGGCGTTGCCATCGGCAGCTTGGCTCACATGGCTCAGCAGGATGGCTGGCGATCGCCTTTCAAGTCGTCCGGTCGTGGCTACGGCGGTGGCCTTGGCGGCGGTGGTGGAAATCGACGGGGTAATGGCGGTGCTGGTGGCAGCAACGGTGATGGTGGCGACGGAGGCGAGCACGATGGCAAGGTAATCAAGCACCCATCGTTTTATCCCATTTCCCCAGAAGAGTTAGAAGCTCGATTGGATGCGTTGATTCAAGAAGGCTTAAGTAGTGCCAAACTCACCAATCGACTAAACCACCTAGCCTTATGTGCTGGGCGTCACACCCTAGAACTCCGAAAGCAATATTCCGAACGCCTCTTAGAAATTGAGAGGGAAGAAGGTAGAGTTGATACTCAATCTCAGGTTGATGCTCTCATAGACGCTTCCAGGGCCTCTATCGACCTACGGGAAGCCTTACCGGGTTCCCTTGCTTCACCGCTGCTCAAACTAGCGAATTGGCTCAACCTTAAGCCTGAATCTTATCTGACCGCTTTGCTCACCACAACATCCATTCTGCACAAAGCAGGCACGAAAGTTGTTCTGAACAAGGAATGGGATTTTGAGGTTACCCCCAACTTATACAGCGCCATCGTCGCGCCCAGCTCCCAGAAGAAATCTCCCATTATCAAGGCAATCTGCACTAAGCCTTTGAAGGTGCTTCAGCAAGAAGCCCTAAAAGACTACAAACAACAGATGCAGATCTATGAGGAACAGTTGAAAGCGTGGGAGGCAACCAAACCAGAATATCGTGGGCAACCACCTGTTAAACCCGAACGCAAAATCTATTTCTTCACCAAAACAACGGGTGAAGGATTGACCTATCAAGCCGCTCGTTGTCCGGAACAGGGAATGCTTTATCTGACCGATGAGCTGGCAGGTATGTTAAACGCGCAAAATCAGTACCGAGGCGGTAAGGGCAGCGATAAACAAGACTTACTCAGCAACTACGATGGTACCGGGGATGTAGTCTTACGAGCCGAGGGAGTCAAATCAGAAGTCGATTTCATTCTCCTCGGCATCTTAGGCGGCATCCAACCGAAAGTAATGCAGAAACTTTTAGGTACCTGCGACGACCCCGATGGGGGATGGGCGCGATTCACATTTGTCAATCAACCCGTAAGTGCTTCCAAAATGTATGCCGATGGCGGCAAATACGAGACGACTGAGTTACTCACTGACTTATATCGCAGGATTGACGCCCTGCCACCCACCGAATACCGCTTGTCACCTAAAGCCTTCAATCTATTTTGCAAAGTCTACAATCGCCTGGAAGAACTTAGAGCCAGCGATTCCTTAGAAGGAATGCAGTCCGTATGGGGCAAATCTGAAGGCCGCATTGGCAAACTAGCCGTGAACCTGCACGTTGTTCACTCATTGATGAAAGGGCAAATCCCTTCTGAAGAAATCCCAGTTGAGATGGTTCGCATCGCCATCAGCCTAACCAAGTTCTACGCTCAGCAGGTACAAAGCCTCTATACCCAGTTCTCTGACCCAGATGCCTTAGCGCCACAACTGGTGAAAGTGATTGAACTGTCTCGTAAGAAGGGCTGGCTCAAGGCATCCGATGTTTATTTATCCATTACTAAAGCGCGTCGTCCATCCGGCGAGACGGTGCGGGAATGGTTTTGTGAGTTGGTGGCAATGGAGAAGGGCGAAGTCAGGGGTCAAGGGCGCTCGCTCCAGTTCCGAGCATTTCTACCTAATGAACCACCTCCTACTCACCCCCCCAATCCAGAAATTAGACAATTTAGACAAAATTTAGACAACTTGTCTAATGCTGAAGTGACGGTAAATCAAGGGGTTCACGATAAATTAGACAAATTAGACAATTTAGACAATTTTTCTCAAACGGATGACATTCCTCCCAGTGTGGCAATTCCAGACAAAGACCAAGACGAAGTGGATAGTCAGGTTGAGAAAGAAGAAGTACAGAAATTGTCTAATTTGTCTAAAATGTCTAACGAACTCCAGAAAATACTCCAAGTGGGCGATACAGGATTAGACAATGAGTCTCATAGCTTG
>NZ_DATNPA010000330.1:0-4770 GCF_036703385.1 Allocoleopsis sp.
GTTTAACCGGACGTGATATTAGTTCTACGGCGATAGATCCACCCAACTTAAGCCAAATGGCACTGAATTAAGGGAAAAGTGATCGTTGTTTGGGAAAAACCCAGATTGGGGGGGTTCCCCCCAAACCCCCCACTGGGGGACGTTAGCGAAGCGGGGCGCGTAGCGCACAACGCTTCCCCCAGACCCCCTCCGCAAGGGTTGATGGGTGAGGTATGAGAGTTCTTAAATCAGTGCCACCCAACTTAAGCCTGCTGATAAGTATCAAGCTGTTGATGAGGTAATGGTAAAAACTGATTAACAGAATCAAGCAGTACTTGAGGGTGACTTTGCTTAGAGATATAAGCATCTGCACCTTGCTTGCTACCCCAGTAAAAATCCAATTCTTCGCTTTTAGCCGTAAACATGATTACAGGTAGGTTCTGGGTTTTCTTATTGGTTTTGATCCAGCGGCAAACTTCGTAGCCATTCATTTTAGGCAAAACGATGTCCAAAATTACCAGGGACGGGCAATAACAGTGAATTTTTAATAGTGCTTCGACACCATCACTCGCGATAATCACGTTGAAGCCGCGCCTTCTGAGTATGGCTGACATCGCTAGCTGTTGCGTCCGATTATCCTCTACTAGTAGTACTGCTCCCATATCAATTTCCTGGTAAGTCGTGAGACAGTCAAATTGGGGCTGTATCTATATCAGTGCGATGCTACCACTGATGAGCTGTTCATCCAAACCCTATGTGATTTTACAATTCATCCTTTAGATAGATGACGTATATTTGTAAGTATAAATACTCTAATCTTTCCTGAAAACTTATGAGAAGGATTTAACATAAATTTATAAATCTGCTCTTAGCCTTCTGCTAATACTGTTAAATGCTATCCATCTGCGAGAGGATGTAAAATTTGTTCTTTACCATCCGTAGACAGCTTGAAAACTTTGACTCTGCCGGACTTGACAACAAAAAACCCCCTACCCTCATCCCATAGGCGTAGGAAATGTCAGACAGGTTGAGCCTGCAATCTCTGTCTAATGCCTGAATCCCACGCGCTTGACTCCGTGGGAGTGGCTCAATCCTAGCTCATAACTCTAAGATGTACAGCCGCAGGAGTCACATCATGGAACAACTCGATCGCCTAATCAAAATGGCAGAAGACGAACTCACCGAGTACAGTACTGATGCCCGCAAAATGGAGAAACTCCGCCGTAAGATTGGTCTATCTGTGCCCCTGGAACAGCAACGTCGTTGTCGTGAAGCCTTAGCCGCACAAATGGCATCTGACGGCTTGCCCAAGCTGATTGAGGAACAGCGTCAAACCGTTGCTTTACCCTTTTGGGGAATTGCCGGATTGGGTTTACTTGGAGCAATTTCTCTCATGCAATGGATAGGCTATATCGTAGCTGTTGCCGGAGTTGTTGCCGCGTACCGCATTCAGAAATGGGGCTGGGAATTACAGGCAAAGCGTCTGCTGCTACAAACTTTAGAGGATATTGAAGCCCGTATCGCCCAACCTAAGGCTTCAGAGTAATTACTCCCTTCCCGCCAGAAGAATACCTAATGTATCGGTCAATACCATAATCTAGCAGAAAACGCGATCAGCTAGCGTCGCGCCGACGCTCGTTCCAACGCTCCTTCGTCGCTAACGCTGCACTATCACTATGCTGCTTCGCACCATGCGACATTGCGGCAATGCCAAAGGCGATCGCTTGTTCTGGAAATGGAAGATGCGATCGCTCTCTACCGGAAAACTTGCTCCGCCGTAGGATGGACGGGACGCCCGTCGGAGAAAATGGTGCAAAACTCCCCATGAGCTGGGCTTACGCTTCGCTAACGCACACGAGCATTCAATAAAAGACTCTTCCCCATTCCCGACTCCCGACTCCCGACTCCCCACTTTCAGGTTAGATTCTCAATCAGTGAAGTTTCATCCCAATCCCTTCAGGCGGAACAAAAGAAACAGCGTCACCTGAGTATCGCTAAAATTATCATCACTTACCAAAACTAAACTCTGACTTCCATCAGGCAGACGTGGTCCTAGTTCCATTCCCTCCAAGTTATCTAGATAAATTCCTAATTGACTCAAGTCCAACACCAACTTTTTCTTCACAGGATTAATTCTGGAAATATCACCCTTGAGCGTTTCAATGGTCGAGATATCTGTTGCCGCACTCATTGCCATCTGATAAATTTTGGCATTGGCTCCCAATGTTCCATAGGTACGTTCCAGGGTTAGAAAGTGCCCCCCTGTATCTACCGTGACTAACTCCGTTAAACCATTATCGATCGCACCATCGGGAGTAGGGTCGAGTAGGTAGAGATGTTCAGCCACCACCATCGGGCGACTAATGGGGCCAATTAAATAATGCATCAGCCGAAGCCTAGCAGACTCTTGTGATTTACCTGGTAATTTGTCTTGCAAGAGTGCAGACTCGGTAGCAGTAAATAGGCGAAAGGGGTCACCACTTCCTGCCGCTAAGCTTCCTAGTTCCAACGTCAACGCCTCGAACCCTAGATTATCTTGAATACCGCGAGGTGGTTGCTCCTCCTTGGTATCCTCATTGGGCAGATAGCGTTCTGGAATTACCAAGCTTTGCTGCTGTTGTCCGGTTTTTAGATCGAACTCCCGGATAAAAGGAGCAATTCCCTTACTCGGAACGCCTTCACTAGAAATAAACACAGTTTTTCTGGGGGACAGGGCAATGCCTTCAGGGTCAATACTCCCTTGGGCATAATTTTTGCCGTTCTCATCGGTGAGAAAGGTAACATCTTCAACATCTACTTTTTCAAGACCAATCTCCCCCTTATCAGTGCGCTTGACACTGAGTCCTAGGGTGTAAAACCGAGCTGGGGCGAATTGAGAGCGGTCATCGGAAAGAGCATAAAATTTATTGCGCTGGCGATCGTAGGTTAAGGCAGATAATCCCCCAACGGGCGTGTCCTTAAACTTTGTTTTGGGGAGTTGGTACTCGCCTAAGAAATCGAGGGAAATATCGCGAAATGTCCGTTGTTCTGCTGTCCTCGCCTGGGATGGAGCACAAGCTGTCGTCAGGAAACTCAGCAGTGTTAGCACCACAACGAAGAGTAGGGAAAACAACTGGCGAGATGCCTGTAACTTTAAGCGGTTACGCTTTACTAGCTGAGTCATGAGTAGTTATTCTATCAGAGCAACAAGTAGGTACAGTTTGTCAAGGAATGAACAGAAACTCTGGCTTTAATTTAAGCGTCAATTGGGGTGTAAATTCGTTATGACTAAAGTGATATTAAATTCTTTACAACCTAAACTTCTAAATTGGGGAAGGGCAGGGTTATGGACTGCCACATTCCTACTTTGCTTCAGTTCAGTGGCATTGGCAGCCCAAGAGAAGCCGAAGCCAGAGGAATTCAAGGTTAACCCCTTGGAAATCACCAAACCTGATCCACTGTTGCCTCGAATACCTAAAAGGGGGACTCTCAGCCCGGAAGAACAGTCGAGATTGAGAAGCGCTATTGATGAGTTAGATGCTCAGGGTCTAGCTTTGTACAAAGAAAAAAAAGCAGATGAAGCGTTTGATGTTTGGTATCGAGGACTGCGACTGCGTCGGGTACTAGATCGAGTGGAGGAGGTGCAGGCGCTGGGGCGAGTTGGGGAGATAGCTTGGCAGAACACTCGTAAGTTCGATGCGCAAGTGATTACAAAGCGTTTGCAGGAGATTCAGAAAGAGGCTGAGGATAAGAAAGCACTGAATCTAGAACTTCTGCAAGCGTTGGGACAGGCTTACCAGCAGGTGAGATTTCCAGAACCTGCGGTCAAAGTTTATCAGCAAATTTTGGCTCAAGAGCGTCAGCAAGGGGATACGGAGGCTCAAGAGGCGACGCTGAAAACGCTGGCTCAACTGAACATGGATTGGTTCAACTACCCGCAAGCGGCAGCCGTTTATGAGGATTTGCTCACTCAAGCCCAGGCACGGGGCGACCGCGTTAATGAACTAGCTT
This sequence comes from Allocoleopsis sp., assembly GCF_036703385.1. NCBI lineage: Bacteria > Bacillati > Cyanobacteriota > Cyanophyceae > Coleofasciculales > Coleofasciculaceae > Allocoleopsis > Allocoleopsis sp. Next base: position 3,970 of record NZ_DATNPA010000330.1, read on the forward strand.
ATCTCGAACAACTCGTTTACATCTACAACAAAGCCCAGCAACCGGAAAATGCCTTGCGGATGAAGCAAAAGCTGGCAGCCACTTACCCCCCTACCGATCCACGTTTACCTGCCCTGAAAATTGCGATCGCGACTGACTACGAAGCCCTCAATGAACTCGATCCGGCGAGTCAAAACTACCAAGATGCCTATAAGTTAGCGTGGGCGCTGCGGCAGTGGGCTTATGCAAGTGAAGCCCTGCAAAAGCTAGCCGCCTTGTATCATACTCATAATCAATCGGATTATGCTTTACAAGTTTATGATGTTTTGATCAAGACACAGCAGCAATCCTATAATTTCTATGGTTTGATGAATACTTATGACAAAATGGGACAAATTTATCTAGAGCAAAGAAAGTATTCTCAAGCTCTCGATGTTTTCCAAAGAGGTATGCAATTAGCAAAGTCATTGCAGTATCAGGAAAATTATTTTGCTGAGCAACTTGAGCGAGTGAATAAGCAGACTTCGCAGCAGTAGTTAGGATTTCAAAAATTCAGTCGTTGTATTTTTTTGAATACATGCTTTTGTAAGGGCACGATAATATCGTGCCCTAGTTATATGATTTATCTAATGCTGGAGAGTCAGGAGCGAGGGATGCGTGGAATCCGACAAATGCCGGAGTACTGGCTACCCCCTCTAGGAACATTAAAAAATACTCAACGACTGAGGGCAATTTTAGCGACTCCTAAGGTTCAATCTTTTCTCGATCACTATTCCTTCGATATCGTCGCTCTACCAGCAGAACAATTGCACAAAACAATTA
>NZ_DATNPA010000331.1:0-6018 GCF_036703385.1 Allocoleopsis sp.
CGCAGGGCGATTCCCTCCAACCTGGAGATGTCTACGTCCTCAATAACCCCTACAACAGCGGTACGCATCTCCCCGATGTCACGGTGATTACTCCAGTCTTTGCACCCCCCCTTGCTAAGGGGGGGAGGGAAGAAGCAGTTCCCTCCCTCACAAAGGAAGAGAGTGCAGAAGTAGTCCCCCCCCTTAACAAGGGGGGGTTAGGGGGGGTTCCTCTTTTCTACGTTGCCTCACGGGGACATCATGCAGACATCGGCGGCATTACCCCTGGTTCCATGCCACCCAATAGTACAACTGTCGAGCAAGAAGGGGTATTAATTGACAACTTCCTGTTAGTCGAACAAGGACGCTTCCGAGAACAAGAACTCAGGGAACTCCTGTCTTCTAGCACTTACCCTGTGCGGAATATCGAGCAAAACATTGCCGACTTGAAAGCGCAAATTGCCGCCAACGAGAAGGGAGTGCAAGAGTTGCAGCGGATGGTGCAGCATTATTTGTTGGAAACTGTACAAGCGTACATGGGTTATGTACAAGATAATGCAGAAGAATCCGTGCGTCGTGCGATCGCAGTTCTCAAGGATGGCAGCTTCACCTCTAAACTAGATGATGGCAGTCAAATTCAAGTAACCATTACTATAGACCGCAGCGATCGCAGCGCCAAGATTGATTTTACTGGCACCTCTGCCCAGTTACACAGCAATTTCAACGCACCCTCTGCCGTGTGCAAAGCAGCAGTTCTATATGTTTTTCGCACCTTAGTCAATGATGATATTCCTCTGAATGCCGGTTGCCTCAAACCCTTGGAAATCATCATTCCCGAAGGATGTATGTTGAACCCACGTTATCCTGCGGCGGTAGTGGCGGGAAATGTGGAGACTTCCCAAGCCATTACTGATGCGTTGTACGGTGCGCTGGGAGTTTTGGCAGCCTCTCAAGGAACGATGAATAACTTTACCTTCGGTAATGGGCGCTATCAATACTATGAAACCATCTGCGGGGGTTCAGGTGCGGGTGCTGAGTTTGATGGCACGGATGCGGTTCACACTCACATGACTAATTCTCGCCTGACTGATCCTGAAGTGTTGGAATGGCGATTCCCTGTTCTACTAGAAAATTTCTGCATTCGTCCGAATAGTGGCGGGAAGGGACTGCATCGCGGTGGTAATGGCGTCATCCGTCGAGTTCGTTTTCAAGAACCGATGACGGCGGCAATTCTCTCCAGTCATCGCGTTGTTCCTTCCTTTGGATTGCAAGGGGGTGAAGCGGGTACTCTAGGTAAGAATTATGTGGAACGGAGTGATGGAACCGTAGAGGAATTGGGGAGTACTGCGGTTGCCCAGATGAATGTTGGGGATGTGTTTGTCATTGAGACTCCCGGAGGAGGGGGATTCGGTGTTTCTGAATAAAAGGAATTGCGCTCAAGGAACCCTAGAATTCAAGAGGTAGATATACTAAATCTGCGCCACTCAGAAGTCGGGTTTCTACAAGAAACCCGACTTCCCAACCCCTACAAGTTTTAGGTGAATTGTACCTATCTGCTGCTCAGACCAGTACTAAGAACCTGATGCCCAATTGCAAATGGCAACCACAAGTACTTAATTTCAACACCCTATCAAAAGGTACTTAGTGTTGAACACAGTTAGCTATTTTTGTCTCTCTGTGCTGCATCATCCTTTAAGGCATTGGTGCTTCTCTTAGCTGTGTCTGGATAAAGTGACCCAAATTCTTTTACAGCTTTTGCTGATTCTTCCGCAATATTCTGAAGCCGTTCGCCAGGAGCATCCTCCGTTTGACGAGCTTCGTCATACCACTCATTGGTTGTTTTAGGTCTTACAGAATCAAGCTGATTTGCAGGTTGACGCAATTGCTCACCCACAGCTCTCGTATGGCGTCCAGAATCAACATTTGTTGTCAGCAATAGAAAACCGACTAAGACCACAGCAAAAAAACGCTTGACTTGAAGTGAATTCAGCAGGGAACTGATGTGAGCGGTTGCTCTAGTAATCAAATTTTTCATTATATACTCCATGATTTCATTTTTGGTATTGTTCGCGGTTTCCAAATAGAATTGGCTCACTAGAATACGTGATGACCAGAGAAACCGAGCTTAGCTTATACCTGCAATTAACTTCATAAATAGGGCTATAGATTTACCAAAAAATTATTGGGAAAATCCTATTTACTCACCAATTTGCTAGTTTTCAGCTTAAGTCCCAGACTAACAGCAGAAAAATAAGCGTCCCTCTAGCCAAAGTCATAGATTAAGTTATGTAAAAGAGAGACTGGTATAACCCCTAATGTATAGTGGGAAACTATAAATTCTTTCGGGTGCAAATGAAATCTCTATCCTAAGTGCGATCGCTGGAATGTTTAACTGAACAGTACAACAGCCTAGAGAGCGAAGTTCGGGCAGCAGTGGAGAGAATATAAATGAAAAAACCGGAGTTGATATCAATCAATTAGCAAAAGCGCTATCAGGGGAAGACTTTTTTGCTCCTCAATAAGCCATGATGAATTTCCAGCAGATATTTGGTGCATCACCTGAAACAGAAGCCAGTGCTCCGGGACGGGTGAATCTACTTGGGGAACACACCGACTACAACGATGGATTTGTACTGCCAACCGCTATTCCTCAACGTACTACAGTGCAACTGGGTGTCAGCAAGGATGGACAGCACCACTTTTACTCAGTAGAACTTGACGAACGGGTGAGTATTTCAGAAGGTCATCATACACCTTCTGGATTTGCCAGTTATATCTTCGGATGTGTTCGGCTTTTAGAACGGGAAGGATACACCGTACCATCGATTAATCTGCACGTTACTTCCTCGGTTCCCATTGGTTCGGGGTTATCTAGCAGTGCTGCTTTGGAGGTGGCGACTCTCAGGGGGTTGCGATCGCTCTTAAATATAGATATCGATGATGTGCGGATTGCTCAGCTAGCACAGCAGGCAGAAATCCAATATTCGGGTGTGCAATGCGGCATTATGGATCAGATGGCGTCGAGCCTAGCTGATACTGAACATCTGCTATTTCTCGATACGCGATCGCTTGCTCGTCAGGTGATACCTTTTCCATCTGGGGCAGAGGTTGTGGTAATCGATAGTGGTGTGCCTCGCACTCTGGCAGGGAGTGGCTACAACCAGCGACGCGCTGAGTGTGAAGAGGCGGCGCACCTGCTACGGGTGAAGGCGCTCAGAGATATTACCAATCCGCAAGCTGCGGAAGACTTACCCGAATCGATTCGCCGTCGTGCTCGTCACGTCATCACTGAGGATAACCGAGTACTGGAGGCTCTACAGGGAGTATCAGCTGAGCGTTTTGGTGAGTTGATGAATGCTTCTCACGCTAGCTTACGGGATGATTACGAAGTTTCCGTGCCTGCCCTGGATACACTGGTGGGGATGCTACAGGAAACCCCTGGAGTATTTGGGGCACGTCTTACGGGTGCTGGTTTCGGAGGGGCTTGTGTGGCTTTGGTTGCAGCGGGTAAGGGGGAGGCGATTAGTCGAGATGTGATGGAACGATATATGCGATCGGGTTACCCGGGACGTATTCTGGTTCCGGAGGTTAGTTAGCTCCTGTCTTATCAACTGTCTACAAGTGATGGGATTGAGCTAAGCTCCTTTAAGTAAAGTTCTAGTAAAGTTCTTCGGAAAGGGGTTTAATGTCCCCTTTGTTTGTCTTCTCAAATCAACCCAGGTGTTGAGGGTCAGATTGCACTATATTCATCCAATGAACGAAAAACTTGAATTAAGACTAATAACTTCAGAAATTAGCAACTATACCTTCGACGAGTTATATAGTGCTCTTGCCAATGCTCCAGAAGATATTGTTTTGGAAGTTCCATGCCACTCAATCAATTCCTCACAGTATCCTACAGATTTAGCATACGATTATCTTTGGGCTTTATTTGTTGGAGAAAACATAGCTAGTTTTTGCAAGTCTATTTCTTTTCAAATGGACTATAGAAATTGTCCAGTTAAAACCTGTTTTGTTTTTCGACCGAAAGATTTAATTGGTTTAACTCAAAATCTCTATTTAATTTTACCTGCCTTGTATGAAAACTTGTGTTTTGATGAATTAGATAATGAACTACAAAATATGTATGAGGAATTTGTAGATGATTTAGAAAAACGTAAGCTGTATTTTCCAGATTTGGCTGACCGATACCTGGCTAATTTTGTTGTAGGAATAGATTATCTATATGAGGATGAAGAAGAGGAAGAACGAGATAAAAAAATTGAGAATTTATACAACGAGCATCCTGAGTGGCGTTATGGTTTCTGGCGTTCATTTGCCAGTAATAACGTCGGTTATGATTTTTATATTTCTAGCAACTCTTGGATAGTTCCACTAAACGCACATGTTGAAGAACTGCTCAAAGAATATGGTGGATTCATGAATAATGTACCTCCCTTAGAAGAGGCAGAACAGATATCATCATTAAAACTTGCTTCGATTGTTTTCAATAAAGCGAATATAGTGCTTGATCCTCAAGATAAGATATATAATGCACGAGAATGTGCGCAAGATATTTGGTTTACAAGTATTGGCTGTGAAGCTAGAAGAAGTAAGTCTGGAATTAAAAAATATCGGCAGTTTTATGGTATTGGCTATATTGAAAAGTTCCTATTATCTACGGAGGGAGATATCTTAATAGTATGTGATGAAGTTACTCGGTATATTTTTTTTGATGATTCACTAGGCAGAATTAAAAATGAAGTTATAGAAAAGTATTTAGATATAATTACGAAACTATCAGAGGAAGCAAGAATCCTGCTAGGAAAACCCGCTGAGATTGCTTGTCCTTGGGATGAGCTTGATGATGAAAAGTTTGAAGAGCTTTGCTACGACATTATCAGTTACTACTATCAGCCGAGTAAAATCCGAAAACTGGGAAAATCTCGCTCTCGTGATGGAGGTAGAGATATAGAATTTCAAACACCTGAGCGGATTGGTAAAGATACTGTTAAGTGGATTGTACAGTGTAAGTTGATTAGGGATTCTAGTTCGCTCACAGGTACTAGAATTCAAGTTTCCGATACTGTAGACCAGTATGGAGCAGGTGGATTCTGTGTAATGACTAGTGGTGTTATTGATAGTACCCTATACGACAAGCTGGATGGTATTACTCGCAATAGAGGTATTAAGACAGATTGGTGGTCTAGGTTAGAACTAGAGCGCTTCTTAGCGAGGCATGTGGAACTTCGAGACAGATACTTCAGAAAAGGAATTACGCGTTCAAAAGCATCCCAAAACCAAGCTGTATAGAGTAATCTGCTTGACGTCTTGGATGATTTACCTCCTGGAAACTCCTAAGTTAGTTGCTTGTGTAGGAGTACCTAATTTAACTCATAGGCAGCTAAGTTATACAAGCCGATCACGGTAAGCGATCGCCTGCTGTGTGCTGGTTTCGGGGGGAGCTTGCGTTGCTTTGGTTGCGGCGGGTAAGGCTGAAGCGATCGCCCAAAACACACTTGAACGATACAAGCGATCGCCTTAGGCTGGCAGCGCACTGTTAGACCGATTGCTTACCGCTACTGTTCTCCATGTAACGGCGTAAGACCGAGTTGATCAGGCTTCTATACTCTGCACCTTGCGATCGAAACCATGCCATAACCTCAGGTTCTAGCTGAATCAGGTTATCAGCTTGAGCAGCTGGCACTCTCAGCACAGCGTTCTCAAAAAATTCATCGGTTAGAGGCGGAATATCAGAGTAATCAATCTCCTCATCCGTCATTGCCTCTAGCGCAGCCCAATCAGTACGAGAGGTATTGCTCGAATCGTTGACGCTCATATCGGTTTGCCTTTCGTGCTGAGATAATACGGATTACATCACCCTACCGTTCTGTCCAGACAACAACCGCAACACCGTTTCGTAAAAAGCCGATTCCGATCCAACGGTCTTCGCCATAGTCAGTACGCTCATCAAGCTCAACCAGCATAGAACCATCAAACATATCAGGAACATCTGCGAAGTCAATCCGATGTTTACGGATGTTTTCGAGATTCTTCGCT
>NZ_DATNPA010000332.1:0-12075 GCF_036703385.1 Allocoleopsis sp.
GGTTGATGGTTGATGGTTGAAGGCTGAAGGTTGATGGTTGATGGTTGATGGTTGAAGGCTGGAGGTTGACGGTTCCAGAAGTGAACTACCCATTACCCGAAGGATTAAAGCAGTGTACGAGCCGCAATGGCTCTCAGATAACTTTATAACTTGTTAAGGTGCAAGTTGCTCACTGAATCACCTGCAACTGGCTAAACTTGAATCCTTTAATCTGAACCCTTGTAGCTAGGAAAAAGCCTAGAGCGCCCAGCTTATATAAGTTTTAAGCTGGGCGCTCTAGAAAAAATTTAGGCTTTTAATATGTTTAGGGTCTTTATATTTGCTGACCCCATTTGAACTAATATTAAATATCCCATGATTTGATATGAGGTTTCGCTTTCGTAATGTTTTCTTTATATTTCATATTTTCTTGATTTATCATGTTTGTTTAAGTTTTGTTGCTGAGCTGAGAGTGAAACGCCCAAGGCTTGTGTCAGCCAAACTTCAAAGTCACGCGTTGGGTATGAAGGCGCAATGATGCTGGGGTCTACCATCGGTTCGACGAGAATGGTGAACATGCCCAGACGATTGCCTGCCAGAACGTCGGTGAATAAGCGATCGCCGACCATTGCCACTTCTTCTACCGGGAGATTCATTGCTGCTGCGGCTTTTTTTAGCTTTCGCCGCGAGGGTTTGCTTGCCGCTAAGATGTAAGGCAAATCCAGGGAATTGGCAATACTGCGAATCCGACTTTCGCTGAGATTGTTACTGACCAGCCATAGCGAAACCACCTGTCTGATTTGCTCCACCCACTCTCTGAGTTCCGCAGACGCCTCTTTTGAGCGAAGGGGTACCAAGGTTTCGTCAACATCGAGAACTAAACCTTTAATCTCATAGTTCTGTAAGATTTCTGGGGTGAGACCCAGGATGGGGCCACCGAGAATTAGATTGGGTTGTAAGTGAGATAGCCAAGACATGAGGACTGAGTAAAGTATTACGATTGCAGAAAAATTGGAAAATTTGCACCTTTAACCTTAAAGCATCTTAAGCACTTGCCCGTTATTGAGCAAATTTCGAGGAAGTCTAATTTGTCTTGACTGCCATAGAGGGGGAGAAGAAGGAGTTTGAGGGGATCAGGAATGGGAGGAATGAGTCGTTGAACAGTGACAACTGCTCACTGCTCACTATTCACGGCTCACTGCTCACTGTCAGGAGGCTGGCTTTGGCTGGGAGTTGATTTGTTGGCGAATCGCAGTGGTAGCGGCTTGGTGTTCGGCTAGGGTTTTACTAAAAACGTGAGAGCCATCGTAGCGCGCAACAAAAAAGAGAAAATCAGTTTTTTCAGGATAAAGAGCGGCTTTCAAGCTGGCTACACCCGGACTCGCAATAGGCGTCGGTGGCAGTCCGGGGTTGATATAGGTGTTGTAGGGAGAGGGAGTTTTGACCTGTGCAAAAGTTAGGGGTTGATTAACGGTTTGTCGAATGCCTAGCCCATATTCAACGGTTGGGTCAGTTTCGAGTTTCATTCCCTTTTGTAAACGGGAGGTAAAAACACCGGCAATGCGCGGGCGCTCGGCAGGAAGTACGGCTTCTTTTTCCACTATGCTGCCTAAGGTTACCCACTCCAGAAGGTTGAGCTTGGTTTGGTTTCGTCCTTGTTGATAAATCGGCAGTGCCACCTGCTCAAAGCGGCTGAGCATTTGTTGGATGACTTGTGGGGCGGACATGCGATCGCTCGGCAATTGATAGGTGTCTGGATACAAAAACCCTTCTAGGTGGGGTAAGTTATCGGGTAGCCAGGGGTACTTATCCTTCGGAATTTGGCTGGCGGCATTGAGAAAGTCTTGCGCTTTGAAATACCCTAGGGATTCAAAGTAAGTTGCCATCTGCTGGAGCGACCAGCCTTCGGGAATGGTGAACGAGACTTGCATCACCTCACCCGCCCAAATTTTGTCTGCGATCGCAGTTAGGGGTTGTGTCGGGGACAGTTTGTAAGTTCCCGCCTTAAAGCCACCCTGATTATTCTGAAACCTCAGCCAATACGTCCAAAGTTTCCAAGCTTGGTAAGAACGAATCAAACCGGCAGCCTCCAGATCTTTGCCAATCTTCTGAGCTGCCGTTCCTGGGGGAATCTGAATTTGTACGGCTTTATCTTCCCCGGCGTTTGAGGATGGGCTGATAACGGGTGACTGCGCCCAGCTCCACCACTCCCACCCCTGCCATGCACCAATCAAGAGTACAGCTGGCAGGAGGGCCAGATAAAACAACCATTTGGATATGCGACTGACCGCTTTCATAACCTGGTGCCGTAAATAATTACTTTCCCCTGAAAGGTTTTAGCGTCCTGGGATCAGCTTCGGTCTATTCGAGCTCATCAAAGAGCAATTCTTCTAGCAGGGGCTGCACTTTTTTGAACTCCTCTGGGGAAAGCAATACAGGTTGACCCGTTTTGTCCCGTTGAGCAAAAAATAGCAAGGGATCGAGGGGAGTGTAAATCCCATACTCCTGTTCTTCATGATAGAAGCTTGCCAGAAACTGGAACTGCTCTGGCTCTAATTCCACCTCATCTTCCTCTATCTCTATGGTGAGAATCTCTTCCTCATCCACAGCAGGCAGTTCACCTTCAACCGTGAGTGTATAGGCGGTGCGCTTGAGCGTCAGATTTTGTTCAGCGAGAACGGCTTGGGCATCGGAGAAGATCAGGTCAATCTCAGCGTCGTCTTCAATGAGAGTGGCGTCTGCTTCTTCTTCATCTTCGGTTTCATCCCATGCCACAATCTCTACGGGTGAGTCCACCGGTAGGAGGAGGAGGTATTCATTACCCTCCACTTCAAGGGAATGCTCAATGTAACAATTGAGCGATCGTCCAGCTTCATCCTTTAACGTAACGCTAGGGTTACCGGATGACCCATTCTCTTGGGGAAATTCAGATGAAAACATGGCAGTTAGGCTGCTAGAGAGACTCGAAGGAGATAGGAAAAACGCCAACCTCCGTTGTGACAAGACGCCTGGGCGCAAGTCGCAACCATCAGAATATCATGATGTATGAGTCTGAAGCTGAGAAATGGGTAATGGGTAATAGGTAATGGGTGATAGGTGAGTCAGTAGGCGAAATTCAATGTCAGGTGGGCATGGCCTAGTGAAATCCTGTAGCCCTCTGTCCGAGAGAATCCTAGGCCATGCCCACCCTAGCACACTACGATGCGGGTGAAGCTAAACAAGCTCACTGCCAGACAAGAACCTTTGCTTCGTAGCCTCCTATATCAATCGTGAGACCCTCTTCCTCAGCTTCTATGTCGTAGTTGCCCATCCACTCGTGCCAAATTCCAGCTCCAGGAAAATTGGGAACGTGGTATCCATTCAAGACCTTGTCCGAGAAATTCGCAACGACAACAACACGAGAACCTTGATCATTTCCACGAACGTAGGCTAGTACTTTAGCTTCTGGATTTTCATGAAAAAACTCAATAGTGTTGCTTTGAAGGGCTGAATTTTGTTTACGTAGAGCGATAACTTTTTTGTAGTACTCAAACAAATCCCGATTAAAGTCTCTTTCCAACAAGGGCCAAGCAATTTTCTTGGGCTGAGTCACCTTTTCACTTTTGCGCTTATGCTCACCAAACTCTTCTCCCATCCAGAGCATTGGTATGCCCATTGCTGTCATTAGTACAACAGCGGCTAACTTGGCTCGCCCAAAGGCAGCTTCGTCAAAAATGCCCCGTTCGCCTAATTCCCTGAACAGATGTTCGCGATCGTGAGTCGCCAAATAATTAATTACATTTGTTGTAGACTCATAACCCTGCCGTTTCGGGTCTAAAACTTCCTTAAGCTTCTCTATTTCAAAGCTTTCCCCACAAATATGAGGAACTATAAAGTAGCGAAAACTTTCATGCCAACAGGCATCTAATGGCCCTTCTGGAGTGGTAATCGCACTAGTATCCGGGATGTTTTCCGCAATATTATAAAACGGCTTAGGTGCAGCATTTTTCTTCGCTTGTTTGGCTAGCCAATCCAGAAATTTATCATTTGCTAATTGGCGCACTGCATCAAAGCGAATCCCATCAATGTGATACTCCTGAACCCAGTAGCGCACCACATCCCCAACAAATTTCCAGGCGGGTTTGACATCTAAGAGTTCGTCATAGTTGTCGTAGTTAAACTCTGGCCCCCAGTAATTTGCCTGGTCTTCGGGATAGTGCATGTGTTCGTAGTACCAGTAATTGCGATCAATCAGCATTAATGGGCATTCTTCATCGGTGTGGTTATAAATTCCATCTAAGAAAACCCGAATTCCCCTAGCATGGCACTCATCAATAAACCGCTTCAAATCTTCTGTGGAACCATAGCTGGATTCCGTAGCAAAATAGTGACGCACTTTGTAGCCCCAACTATAATCACCCGGATACTCATTCACTGGCATTAATTCGATCGCATTAATCCCCAGTTCACACAAGTAATCTAACTTGGCGATCGCATCTACATATTTTCCCCGCTTTTCAGAGTCATTCTCACCGCCGGAAAAATCTGCAACGTGCATTTCATAGATGACTATTTCGTGATTATTAGGCAACAGTGTGTCGTCATGTTGCCAAACATAGGTATCAACGACTTGTTTACCCTCTTTTATCCGCAATACACCCGTTTTTTGGGTTTCATCAACGTCTGTTGCGTAGGGATCGATGACTTCCACCCATTGATCAGGTTTAAAATTGGGGCTTTTAGTTTGGATACGAAATTTATATTGATAAACGCCATCCTCCAGCTCAATTTGAGTACGAAAATACCCATCCTCACCTTTCTCCATCGGTATCTCTTTCCAGTTAGAGAAAGAGCCGATTAAAGCCGCTTTTTGGTTACGAGGAGCAAACAGATCGAACTGAATTGAGTTGGGCATTTTGCGTTTTAAAAGTTGATTGATAAAATAGGATATTAAAAAAATACTTATAAAAGTCTTGATTCTACATCAGTCCAGGGAAATAAATCTCAAATCCTCAAAAGTTATTTTAAGGTTTAATTACTTTGTAGTAATTAAAAAAAACAGTTTCCTAGTCAGAGGAGCGGAAATAAATCCAATGACTTCATATCAATTCCATTAAATAGTGCTACAGTTTTATCCCCCTAATACCAATTGGATATAAGAGTGACACATTTCACCCCCCCCAGCCCCCCTTATTAAGGGGGAGCAAAATAGAATATGTGCCAAATTCAAACCCAATTGGTATAACCCTCCTTAGGTTCGGGGGAACAAGAAAACTATTTATAGTAAGCAGCATTTATGAAATTGGTATAAATGAGGCTTTAGAGAGATTTACCTGGAAGTATGGCTAGAGAAAATAAGTGTAGGTTAATCAGTCCAAAGACTGACGAAGGCGTAATAGATAAGAGAATTCTAGCTTTCTTAAAGTTAGTTATCTGATTTATATGCAATTCCTGAGTGAGATTAACGGTAGAAAAGTTGTATTGTTTTTGATAGAGGTGGGGTTTGTCACCTACACTATAGCGTTAGCACCCCTCGATCAACCTGATACCTGGCCTCTAGTAAAAAAGCTATTAACCTTTCAGTTGGGAGAGGTGAGCGCGATCCTCACAGCGATCTTCTGGCTAATGGGTGTCTGGCCCATGATTTACGCTTGCCTGATGTTCGCCGATGGCAGGATGCAAAACTTCCGTGTTTGGCCTTATTTCTTAGGGTCAAACTTCACGGGAGTGATGTGCCTCATACCGTATTTAATCTTGCGTAAATCTAATTCAGAATTCTACGGAAAAAAAGATAAGTGGCTGCGAATTTTAGATCGGCGATCAACAGGCGTTTCTCTCCTAGTGGCTACAATCGCTTTGTTTACTTACGCTATCCTGGCTGGAGATTGGGGAGATTACATGGAGCAATTCCAGACTCGGCAATTTGTTCACCTGATCAGTCTGGATTTTTGTTTAATGTGTCTCATATTTCCCTTAACCTCTTTGTTTGATGATGATATGGCGAGGCGGGGTATAAAGGATTCCCGTATCTTTTGGGCGGTGGCGTTGGTGCCTTTGTTTGGCCCACTGGTCTATCTCTGCCTGCGTCCGTCTTTGCCAGAAACCGACTCAGAGAGAGTTAAGAGGGGAGAGATGGCATCTCTAGTATCAGTGAGCAAACAGTGACCAGTAGGCTAAATAGTCCGTGTTTATGGGCTTAGAGCAAATGGCATTGACTTAAGCGAGCTCCTGCGGAATTTGCCCCCTAAATCCCCCAAGGAGATCCCCCTCCCGTCCCCCTTAAAAAGGGGGAAGCCAGATGTTGCTACGCTTTTAAAAGTCTGGGGGACTTTGAACTCTGGCTCCCCCAGAATTGGGGGTTGGGGGGCGGATCGGCTCGTTATTTCAGTGCCATTGGGCTTAGGGCAGAACTCACCATCATCCTATTGTTGATAAACTATCTGTAATTCGTAAAACTCCGATTTTTGTATTGCTGTTTCCCAAAGCACGATTGATGCTTGGACTGGCAGTGCTGAGCCTAACGGCACTTGTGCTCGATGGCAATGGGCACTCCGGCAAAGCCTCTGGCGCTTTAGCTTCCCAGTCTCCAACGCGGCTGGTTGCACAGAAAGACCAAGCGTCTGAATTAATATGTCCTGCCCAATTGGGAACAGCGATTGAAGCGGTGATTAACCGTCCCCGATTTCGTCGTGCCCGTTGGGGTATCTTGATTGAACCTTTATCACCAAAGATAAGAACTCGCCCTCTTTACAGCCGCGAAGCTGAACGCTACTTTATCCCAGCATCAAATACAAAGTTACTGACAACCGCAGCAGCTTTGCTTGCCCTAGGTTCAGACTATCGGATTCGGACATCTATATATGATGCGGGTGCAGGTGCGTTGCGGGTGGTAGGACGAGGTGACCCCAGTCTGACGGATACTCAACTGAGAGAGTTGGCACAACAACTCAAGCGTCAGGGAGTTCGTGAGGTTAGGGAGCTCATTGTAGAGGATGGTTACTTTCAAGGGGATGTGGTTCATCCAACTTGGGAGTGGGAGGATATCCAGGCAGATTATGGGACATCGGTGAATAGCTTGATTTTGAATCAAAATGCGGTAGAGCTGACGCTATCACCCCAGCAACCCGAGCAACCGTTGGGATTGAGTTGGTCTGATGCGATCGCATCTAGGCAGTGGCGAATTGAAAATGAGTCCGTAACAGCTGAAGCTGGAACACCCAACTCTGTAACTGTTACTGCTGTTTTGGGTCAGCCCATATTGCGAATCAATGGACAACTACCTGTTGACGCTAAACCCGAAAGATTTGGAATGGCAATTCCTAACCCGGCCCAGTATTTCTTGCAACATGTTTGGCATACGCTGGCATTGGAGGGAATTACCGTTAAGCGGGCGTCTGTGGTGTCGAATAGTAGCACGAATCAGCAACGGGAATTAGCAACTGTTGAATCCCCGCCCTTAGCTGCTTTGATATTCGAGACCAATCAGAATAGTAATAATCTTTATGCCGAGGTGCTACTGCGGACACTACAAGTATCGGCGCAGGGATTTCAGAATACTGAAAGCTTGAATGAGGCAGGCAGGATGCCTACCCCACAAGAAAAATTATTGATGGTGGGATGGGCGTCCCGCCCGTCCTCGCTGCAAAAGCTGAGTCTTACCATTCCTCACCGTAACTCGGCTGAGATAGGACTCCAACAGCTGAAAGCCACCTTAACAACTTTGGGGGTTGACCCGGAAAGCTATGTGCTCGTGGATGGTTCGGGACTCTCTCGTCACAACTTAGTCAGTCCAGAAGCGATCGCACAAACCCTACAACTGATGGCACAAACTTCCCAAGCTAGAGTTTACCGTGATTCATTACCGATTGCGGGTGTTAGTGGCTCCCTGAAAAATCGCTTTCGCAATACAGCAGCCCAAGGCAATATCCAAGCCAAAACTGGCGCTATGACTGGTGTCTCCGCCTTATCCGGTTATCTGAATATCCCTGGTGAGCAACCCTTAGTTTTCAGTATCATTGTGAATCAATCTGACCAATCATTTGCCACATTACGCCAAGCGATCGATGAAATTGTTTTGTTGCTAACTCGCTTGCGTGCTTGTTCTTAAGTTTAAAGCTTAACTTGGGAAGTTGAATTGTTCATCTGTCGCTGTGGTGACAGACTAGACTTAAGAAGCTTGGGGAATTCGCATCTATCTTTTAGATATTTTTTTGAAATCTTGAGAAGATAGTTCAGCATGATTTTAGCAGAATTTTTTATCCCCCACGGACATTGCTATCTCTGGAAGCCAGGGTTAGTAGGGCTACACATCGTGGCTGATGCGTTAACTGCACTTGCCTATTACTCAATTCCGGTAACGCTAACTTATTTTGTTGCCAAGAGACGAGATGTACCCTTCAACTGGATTTTCCTGTTGTTTAGTGCCTTCATCATTTCCTGTGGCACAACTCACATCATGGAAATCTGGACGCTTTGGCATCCCAACTATTGGCTATCGGGTTTGATCAAAGCCTGTACCGCCGTTGTCTCTTTATATACGGCATTCGAGCTAGTCTTATTACTTCCCCAGGCACTGGCAATTCCCAGCACTGCACAACTGGAAAAGGAAATTCAAGAGCGCCAACGAATAGAGCAAGAGCTGCGAGTCAGTGAGCAGCGCTATCGTTCCGTCGTGACGGCAATGTCTGAGGGGATTGTACTCCAGAAGGCAGACGGTCGGATTACGGCGTGTAATCTTAGTGCTGAACGTATCCTAGGACTAACCGCCCAACAGATGCAGCTCTTTACCTCGATGGACTTCTCCCGGGAGACGATTCACGAAGATGGTTCGCCTTTTCCTGGAGAACTGCATCCCGCGATGATCGCGTTACGGACGGGCAAACCGCAGCATAACGTAATTATGGGTATCCACAAACTGGATGGGTCGTTTACCTGGATTACCATTAATTCCCAACCCCTGTTTCACATTGGAGAAACCCAACCCTACGCAGTCGTTACCTCATTTTCGGACATCACTAAGCGTAAGATGGCAGAAGAAGCGTTGCGATCGCTCACCCAGCAAGAACACAAGAGAGCGTTGCAACTCGAGCAAACCTTGCAGCAACTCACTCGCACTCAATCCCAGCTCGTGCAAAACGAAAAAATGGCGAGTTTGGGCCAGCTTTTAGCAGGAGTTGCCCACGAAATCAACAACCCCACCAACTTCATCTATGGCAATATCTACGTGGCGAGTGATTATGCCCAAGACTTGCTGCATCTCGTCGAACTGTATCAGAAACACTACCCTCAGCCAGTTGCAGAGATTGCCGAACAGATACAAAAGGTTGACTTAAAGTTCATCACCTCTGATTTCCCGAAACTGCTAGCCTCGATGAAAGAAGGTACCCACCGAATTAGTGAGATTGTGCAGTCTTTACGGATATTCTCCCGCCTTGATGAAATAGAATGCAAGCCGATAGATATTCATGAAGGCATCGATAGCGCCTTGCTCATCCTCAACCACCGACTCACACAAAATCCCGATAGTCCTAAGATTCAGGTAATTAAAGAGTATGGTGAACTTCCTCTAGTTGAGTGTTACCCATGTCAACTCCATCAAGTCTTTATGAATATCCTCAGCAATGCGATTGATGCGTTGGAATATGCTGATAGGTCATGGGTAATGGGTGATGAAGAAGAAAGTTCCAATTACCCATTACCCATTAGCCATTACCAATCACCGACAATTCGCATTCACACTGAGGTAGTTGAAGACAAAAGGGTGGTAATCAGGATTGCTGATAACGGTTCTGGAATAAAGGCAGACATTCAGCTAAGGATATTCGACCCATTTTTTACAACGAAACCAGTGGGTAAAGGGACGGGTTTAGGATTGTCGATTAGCTACCAAATTGTAGTAGAAAAACACGAGGGTCAGCTTAGGTGTCATTCCGTCCCCCATCAGGGGACAGAGTTTGTGATTGAGCTGCCAATTGCTCGACACAGTAGCGGAATCGATCAACGCGCACTAGCAGCCCTGCACTGAGAATGCCTGGACTCCAAAGGCGAAAAGCCAAGAAAATTTTTTCTTTATAATTAAACTATTTTCAGTTTATTGGCCTGCACCTACTTATCAATCATTCTATGGGGTCACAGCGAATTTCAATCATAAAGCCATCCGGGTCATAGAAGTAGATTCCTCGTCCGGTAGGGCGTGTAACTGGGCCGTGATCGATAGGAACTTGATGAGTTTTCAGCACTTCAACCGCTTGTTCAAATAACTCTGGAGCAATATCAAAAGCTAAGTGATTCGCACGGGTAAAAGCACGCTTGGGGTCAGAGTCTGGCGGTGCGAGCTCCGGTTCCCAAAACAAATCGATAACCGTGCCATCCAGAGTGACAAAATTAGCAACTTTTCCAGCAGTGACCAATTCAACGAGAGTTTTTGGAACCTCTTCGCCCTTGAGTTCATGCAAACCGAGAATATTGCCGTAAAAGTGCCGAGAAGCTTCCATATCGCGCACGTTCAAGGCAATGTGATGCACGCGACGCAGATTTCCTGGAACAAGGGCACATTTGAGGGAATCAGGACTAGACAGCATAACTCATACCATTTTGGATTTTGGATTTTGGATTTTGGATTGCACCAGTCTTCTGGAGGCAATGCTTTCAATCTATGATCTGCCGCATCCTCTGTTTAAATTGGTATCAGAATCGGCTGATAGCATGATTAGTCCCAGTCTATCGTTGATGCCGTCGATGCAGCGTATCGGCATTCTCAGATAAAATTGCCCTCGCAACGGACTCCGCTTCCTTCGCTGTAAGGTCACTATCTTTAATCGCTTCATCCAAAACCTGCGCCAGCACCTCGCGTCCCCATTTCGCTCCTAGGTAATATAGTTCTGGAATGTTGTGAGCGTCGGAAGAGTACATCAGCTTACTAGTGGGAGCAAGTTCTAGTAGCTGCTGAACGACTCTGCGCATCCCCGCAACACTTAAAAACGGCACGGCTAAACCAAAATCCAGATAAACCTGGGGATAGACAGATGCCAGATACCCCGCTTCCTGTACATAAGGGTAAGAGGCGTGTAGCAGTACAATGGGTGCGCGGCGAAAGCGTGGGTCTTCAAAGAGCGATCGCATATTTAGCGGATTCACCAACTGCAAGTTAAGGTCAGGGTCACCAAATCCCGTATGGAACTGCACTGGCATCCCATGTTTAGCTGCAATTTCCAACGCCTGCATCACCAAAAAATCAATTAAGGGTTGGTCTGCAAGGCGCACTGGCTGATCTCGAAACTCATGCTTGAGAGCATAGAAGCGATGCTCCGCGAAATCCCTTGGCGTCTTTTGAATATCCAAACCCGTGCGGTAGGCGGCAATGCTTTTTAACGCCACAACCTCAGCGGGTGGAGGGTCAATCTCACTGCGGAAACGTTCCAGGAACCTGCCAAAGTTGCCTTCCTCACGGATGAGATTTTCTGCCAGATATTCCAGCCGCAGGATGCGTTGCACTGGCACAAATTGCTTGTGCCATTCTACCGGGAGAGTCTGATTGACTAAAAAGCCATCATCCAGGAAAACAGCCTTCAGCTGCGATGCCTCAAAACATCGTTGCGTCAGCTTCTCTAACCCCAGTTGCGTGCGATGCTCAACAATCGCCTCTTCCTGTGGCTCACACTCCAAAAGCTGGGCAATATCCCGCAGGCTACGTCGGTAAAATAAGCTGTTCCGGGCGTGATGATTGACAATTTCGTCATCATACCCTTCTGTGAACGCTGCCGCATAGGGATAACAAGCTGCTGCTGAAGGAGTTAGCAGGTTGTGCGCATGTTGATCGATCGCAGCGATATCCCAGAGGTCAATCATAGACAATGGGTCATAGAGAATATCTAATAGGTTACAGGCTAGTAGGTTGAACGTTGCCAGGTTGAAAGTTCGCAAGTTTAAAGCTTACAACGAAGGAAAGCCCATTGAAACCTTCAACCTTCAACATTGAAACCTTCAACCTTCAAAACTATCGTTGCGGCGGGAAGAAAAGAACCGGGTGCCAACTGCGGCGCATCAATTCACCAGCAAAGCTACGCACGGGCCACTCAATCAGCTTACCTAAATTATCAGAGGAAATTGCGATCGCAC
>NZ_DATNPA010000333.1:0-5135 GCF_036703385.1 Allocoleopsis sp.
TTTCGTTGAGCGCTGCTCTTAAGGTTTCTCCTGCCAACTCTAGACGATTCACTTGGCGGATTGCTGCTATCATTTGTGTTGAGTCTGTCCGTTGCTTTCCTCGATGCTTGATCAGATTTTTTTCTTGTTAAGAAGGGGGGAGAATTTAGTCAAAGTCCCCCTTAAAAAGGGGGATTTAGGGGGATATCCTGCTTCGTCAATCCTCGAACAATTACGCCATAATGCCGAGCGCAATCTGTTGACAGTGCTGATTTTTGACCAGTTTGAAGAGTTTTTCTTTGTTTATACTGACCTAGAACAACGACGCCCATTTTATGAGTTTTTACGCGTTTGTTTGGATATCCCGTTTGTCAAGGTGATTCTTTCCTTGCGGGAAGATTATTTGCATTATTTGTTGGAATTGGATCGCCTGTTTGATTTAACGGTGATTAATAACAACATTCTCGATAAGGGTATTCGCTATTACTTGGGGAACTTTTCACTGGCAGATGCTCTAAGTGTGGTGCAGAGTTTGACGGAAAAATCACAGTTTCCGTTAGAGGCGGGGCTGATTGATGCATTCGTGCAGGATTTGGCGGGGGAGGTTGGGGAAGTTCGTCCGATTGAGTTGCAAATTGTGGGGATGCAATTGCAAACCCAGAAGATTACTACCTTGGAGCAGTATCAGCAGGGTTGGACGAAAAACAAGCTGGTGGAGGGATTTTTAGAAGATGTGATACCAAATCCGGGTTGACTACCCCCTTTATCAGGAAGGATAATCTTCCTCATATGCGATCGCGTCCTGGAGACATGGTCAAAAAAGCGCATCTCCAACCTTACCTGACAAGCAGCGAACTGAAAGTCCGCTACCTTGGTGCGAGAGATAGAGTTGAATCACGTCGTTGGCATTTACTGTGGTTAGTGTCGAAACACTGGACAATCCAGCAAGCATCTCTTGCCGTTGGATTGAACTATGATTACGCCAAGGACATAGTCAAGGCGTACAATCAACTTGGGGAAGTGGCGATCAGCAATCGCCGCCGTCAGCGCACAGCTCCCCCATCCCACGCCCTGCTCAATAGTGAGCAACTAGAAGAATTACGTTCCAGCTTAAAACAGCAACCAGAAGACAAAGGCATCTGGACTGGGCTCTTATGTAGCCGATTGGATTGCCAAAAAGACAGGGCGAGAGAAAGTTTGGCCTCTGCATAGGATGGGACTACCTGAAGAAATGTCGTTATTCTGCTCAAAAACCCCGACCTCGTCACGCGAAAGCCGACCCAGAAGCACAACAAGAGTTTAAAAAAAACTGCAAGAAAGAGTTAGAGAGCTGCAACGAGAATTCCCTAATGCGGTCATAGAAGTCTGGTCATTCGATGAACAGACGCTCGTTCCTCGCTACCGCTTCGCTATCGTGTAGGACTCAAACCGATTCTACGTCGAGTCTGGGCACCGATAGGAGAAAGACCCATAGCTACTGTGTATCACCGCTATGAATGGTTGTATCTTTATAGTTTTGTACATCCAAAAACTGGGGAAACTGAGTGGTTCATTATCCCGAGGGTGAACATTGATTGGTTCAACTTAGTTTTAGAGTCTTTTGCCAAAGCTATCGGAGCCGGAAAAAACAAAATTATTTTGTTAGTCATTGACCGAGCGGGATGGCACATGAGCGAGAAAGTGGTTGTACCAGAAGGGATATATCTGGAACCTTTGCCTGCTTACTCTCCAGAATTACAACCAGCTGAGCGGCTGTGGCAACTTAGTGATGAACCTTTAGCTAACAAGAGCTTTGAAACACTTGATGAATTAGAACAAGTCCTAGCAGAACGCTGCTGTATCGTCTCACAAATGCCCTCAAAAGTAAAAGCACTTACTAACTATTACTGGTGGCCCGATCCAGAAGCCTTAGAGACTGGATAAGTTAAACACACTTAATGGGCAATTCAGCCTCTACCTGTGTGTTAAGTTCATACTCTTACTTAGATTACAGCTTCTGTGAAAAGAAGTTAATGACAGTGTGTTTTTATCTTTTCAAGAAGCTGTTTTTATTGATAATTAATAACTTTTAACCTTGTTTGTCAGCTGAGTTTGAGCTACTTCCATTTTTGCGATCGCATTCAGGGAGATCATCTTTCCTGATAAAGGGGGTAGTCAACCCGGATTTGGTATTAAATGTTGTTCTGACTTTGCTGAGAGTCGTAAAATCGCTGTACGCCATATTGAATTGCTCCCTACTTTTATCCAAGCAGGCTTTTCGACCCACACTTCAAATCCTACCCTGAATTCCGGCAGGGGATAGTCATGAAGCAAACCGCCTTCGGCATCGTAAGTCATCGCGCCATTCTACTTTGAAGACATTATGCGATCGCCCAAGAGGTACCGACAAAGCCGATCGCATGAATACCCTCAGCCTTTGTTAACCGCCCTAGCCTCCCTTACCAATCAAGACATACAAGATAAATTTTTCTCGTACCTCTTGTTCCCCCCTTAGCAAGGGGGGTTAGGGGGGTAAACAAAAGCCGAACAAACTAACCGTTACTCAGCATCAAACCGAGGTTTTAGATATCGCCGTTGCAAAGTTAATGTATCCGACAAATCATTGAGGCTGTAAATCACCTCCGCAATCGACTGCCTGAACCGTTCATCATCCGTAAGTTCTGAAAGTTCAGACAGAAACGTTAGCTCAGCTTGGATACTTTCTGAAATGCGCGTGTAGTTCAATCGAACTGCTTGATGAATTATTTCCATATTTGATTGGGAATAAACCACATAATGATATTATTAAAACTAGAAACATCTGTAAATAGATAAACATTGAAAACTGACACAATTTTCTATCAAATTTTTCAAAATTTTCCCAGTATCTTCTTTGAACTGATTGGACAGCCTACCACCGATATCAGCTGCTATCAATTCACCTCTCCTGAAGTCAAACAACAAGCCTTCCGTTTCGATGGCTTATTTCTTCCAGTGGCTGAGGAATCAGAACTGCCCATTTACTTTGTCGAAGTGCAGTTTCAAAAAAAGCCAAAGTTTTACGCTCGCCTGTTTGCAGAGATTTTCCTTTACTTCTACCAGTACGACCACAACAAGGAATGGTATGCGATCGTTATCTACCGCCGCCGCAGTATCGAAACCCCAGCACCCCGACAATACAGAGAGCTAATGGAGCATCGGGTACGACAAATTTACCTGGATGAACTTGGAGAAACAGCCGAGCAGTATATCGGTATAGGCATTGTCCAGTTAGTCGTAGAATCCAAAAAGAAAACACCCCAAGTCGCCCGAAATTTAATTGAAAAAGCACAACGAGAATTGGCAGATGTCGTCACCCAGCAACAAGTCATAGAATTGATAGAAACAGTTATTTTGTACAAGTTTCCCAAACTGAGTCGCGAGGAAATCGAAGCTATGCTGGCATTGAACGAACTGAAACAAACAAGATTCTATCAAGAAGCCCTTGAGGAAGGTCGCCAAGAAGGGCTTGAGCAAGGTCGCGAACAAGGCAAGCTAGAAGCTAAGTTAGAAATGGTCTCCTTGCTGCTAGAAGTAGGATTAAGCCTTGAGGAAATAGCCCAACGGTTAGGTCTAGACCTTGAAACGGTTGAAGCAGCTATACAACAGCAGCCTGAAAATGCTCCATCACCTGAGTCTGACACCAATCATTCATAAACTTGCTTCAAGCTAATATCCCTCAAAGCCTTGTTCGGAATCAGTAAAATAGCGGCGGTAGAAAGTATGGATACACTCTGTTGCGAGGCAATTAATGGCACTGGATTTGAGGCAGTTTTACCAGGCATGTAATCCCAGCAAAACCCTGGACTTGGCTAAGGCTGGGGATAGACCCTACTATATCGATTTCTCCTCGGTGCGGGGTGGCTAAATTATAGAGGAATTGGGTCGCACCATCACCCTGTTTTCACCCGATGAACCCACTTGTCAGTTATTTAGCGGACATATCGGTTGTGGCAAGTCCACTGAGTTGTTACGGCTCAAAGACCAGTTGGAACGACAGGGACTTCATGTCGTTTACTTTGAGTCGAGCCAGGATTTAGACATGGCTGATGTGGATATCAGTGATATTTTACTGGCGATCGCACGTCAAGTCAGCACCAGCCTGGAAGCGATTAACATCAAGCTCAAACCGGGGTACTTTACGAATCTGTTTACTGAAGTCAAAGACTTCATGCAAACCCCAGTCGATCTTACCCTAGGTGCCGAGTTGTCCTTGGGCATCGCCAAAATTACCGCTCAAACCAAGGATAGCCCTAAGCTTCGCGGTCAATTACGCCAATACCTAGAACCGCGCACCAATGGAATTCTAGAAGCAATCAACGACTTAATCGATCGCGCCACCCAAGAACTCAAACGTCGAGGCAAACATGGATTGGTGGTGATTGTCGATAATCTCGATCGCGTGGATAGTCGTCCTCTAGCTTCTGGACGCATGTTACCAGAATACCTGTTCATCGACCGGGGCGAACAGTTACGCCGACTTAATTGCCATCTCGTTTACACTATCCCCCTATCCTTAATTTTCTCCAATGAGTCTGAAGTGCTAGCCACTCGCTTAGGCGGCGGGATAGACCCGAAAGTACTGCCAATGGTACCTGTACACTCAAAAGATGGCAGCGAGTGCGCCGAAGGGATGGCACTGCTGCGGCAAATGGTACTAGCGAGGGCATTTCCTCATGTCAATCCAGATCATCGGCTACATTTAATTCCTGAAGTTTTTGATAGTCCTGAAACCTTGGATCGATTATGCCGAGGAAGTGGGGGTCATGTGCGGAACTTGTTAGGACTACTTTATAGCTGTCTTCAGAAAAAAAATCCTCCCATCTCGCTGGATTGTGTGCAAAAAGTGATTCGAGAGCGACGCAATAAGATAGTCTTAGGCATCAAACCTCATGAGTGGGAATTGCTGTGCCAAGTGAGGGAACTTAAAAGGGTGCAACAAGCGCCAGAATACCAAACCCTGTTGCGGAATATGTTGGTATTTGAATACCGCAATGATGATGAAGCACCTTGGTTTGATATTAATCCGGTTTTGGCAGAGGCGAAAGAGTTGCAGCTATGAGTAGAGAAGGCGGGAGTCAGGAGTCAGAAGTCAGGAGTCAGGGGTTAGGGGTTGGGGGTGGGAATGAAGATGTGGC
>NZ_DATNPA010000334.1:0-23506 GCF_036703385.1 Allocoleopsis sp.
GTGGTTCGAGTTTGGCTTCCACCAACTTTTAATGGGGTTGACCCCGAACGGCGCTTGTCAATGAGAAATAAACTCGTTGCAACCGATAAATTATCTAACTCGATTGAGCCAGCCGCTAATCTAAATTCTCAGCCCGTTACTTCTATTTTGGCAAACGGGATTAATAGCTCAGTACATCAAGACTGAAACGGTAGGTTCTAGGGTTTAGGAGATTTGATCAAACTCACAATTTAACCCCCTACAACCTAGTCATTAACACCTAACAACTAACACCTAAAAAGATTAGAGCCATGCCAGACGTTAAACCTCGCGACGTTCAAGTCGCCTCGATCGCTGCTGCCGATACTACCATACTGCGATCGCGTACTTGGGATAGACTCAAGTTTGAAGTCGAATACTCCCTACAACGCGGCACCACTGCCAATTCCTATCTGATTCAAGCTGACAAAATCGCGCTTTTCGACCCACCCGGTGAGTCGTTTACCGAGATTTTCCTCCAAGAGTTGCACCAGTACGTGGATTTATCCCAGTTGGATTACGTGATTTTGGGTCATGTCAACCCAAATCGAACCATAACACTCGACACCTTACTAGAGTTAGCGCCGCAAGTGACCTTAGTTTGCTCTAAACCCGGTGCTGTTGCGCTGCGCACGGCTTTTTCGGATCGAGATTTAAAAATCTGGGTACCACGCGCCGATGAAACCTTAGACTTGGGTCGAGGTCATCAACTCCAATTTATCCCCATTCCTACCCCACGCTGGCCCGATGGACTGTGTACCTACGACCCCCAATCTCGCATCCTCTTCACCGATAAGCTATTCGGTGCTCATGTCTGCGGCGATGAAGTCTTTGATGAAAACTGGAAACGTTTAGACGAAGACCGACGTTTTTACTATGATTGCCTCCATGCGGCTCAATCCCGACAGGTAGAAGTCGCGCTGGACAAACTTAGTTCTTTCCCTGCCAAGTTTTATGCGCCGGGTCATGGGCCAATCGCACGCTACAGCCTTAGCCGATTCACCCACGACTATCAGCAATGGAGTCAGCAGCAGACTAACCAAGACTTGACGGTGGCACTCATTTATGCATCGGCCTACGGGAATACGGCAACCCTGGCGCAAGCGATCGCCAAAGGCATTACCAAGGCAGGCGTCGCTGTAGAATCGATTAACTGCGAATTTACCGATCCGGCTGAAATTCAAGCGGCTGTTGAAAAGTGTGATGGCTTTATCATCGGTTCTCCCACTTTGGGCGGACATATGCCAACCCAAGTGCAAACGGCCTTGGGAACGGTTCTCTCTACAGCGACTAAAACTAAGTTAGCGGGTGTTTTTGGTTCCTATGGCTGGAGTGGGGAAGCGGTTGATGAGATTGAAAGTAAACTCCTGGATGCGGGATATCGCTTAGGCTTTGAATCGATTCGTGCCAAGTTCAAACCCACAGAGGTTACCCTTCAACAGTGCAAAGAAGCGGGGACGGATTTTGCTCAAGCGTTGAAAAAGTCCAAGAAATCCCGCACTCCCTGGCAACCTGTCAGTAACTCCCAAATTGACCGTACCGAACAAGCTGTGGGGCGAATTGCTGGTTCTCTATGCGTGTTAGCCGCCAAGCGAGAAAATGTTAGCAGCGCCATGCTTGCTTCGTGGGTCACGCAAGCTAGTTTCAATCCCCCTGGTTTAACGGTTGCGGTGGCTAAAGACCGGACGGTTGAATCGTTAACCCATACGGGCGATCAATTTGTCCTCAATATCTTACAAGAGGGAAGGAACGTCAGACGGCATTTTCTCAAGTCCTTTGCACCCGGAGAAGACCGCTTTGCTGGACTGGCGGTTCAGGAAGCGGAGAATGGCTGTCCCGTCCTGAGTGAGGCTTTAGCGTATCTGGAATGTACGGTTCACAATCGAATGGACTGTGGCGACCACTGGCTGGTTTATGCGATCGTTGAGAATGGCAAAGTGCTACAGTCTACCGGGATGACGGCAGTCCATCAGCGGAAATCAGGGAGTCATTACTAGTAGGGGTAATGAGTAAGACTATTTTCCTGTAATGATAGTACAGATCAGATCCCCCTAGCCCCCCTTAAAAAGGGGGGAAATATTCATGCAAAGTTACTCAAATTGACACTTCTTGAATATCAGCCAAATTAGGGAGTAAATCGGTGCGATCGCTCATTATAGTTTCCGAGGTTCGCTGGCAGCGAAAGGCAAAGTTACAGTCTGTGCAATGTCCCTTTTCCTCTGACACTTGAGGAAAGGGAGTTCCCTTTTTACAGTAGTCGTCCATCCAGCGATCGAGTTTCTTCAACAGGCGAGTTAAAACTTGGCGAGTTTTCTCATGTTGTGCATTGCTATAGGTAAATTTAATGCTTTGCGGCTGTGGTTGGGACTTAACAAACCAGTAAGCCATCGAAATTTGTTCGAGTAAATAATCGCTGGTTTCTGCCAACACATAGAGATACAAGCGGGTTTGCCAGTCTTTGGCTAGCCAGGTTTTATTTTTGGGTAGAGGATAGGTTTTCCAGTCGAGAATTTGGGCGCTTGTCTCGTCTTCAATTAATAAGTCGTAGATAACCGTCAGCAAATATCCTTGGAAATTCAGCGTGCGGCAGTGTTCCGATTCCCGGAAGGTTTGAGGCGCAGGTGTTAAAACATCGGTTGCGGTATTCACCAAAGCAGTTACCCAATGTTGCAGTTGAGCATCTTCCTCAACCAGCGATTCTACAGGCAACCCCAGTTCCCGTTGTTGCATTACTAAGTGAAAGCGACTTCCCCAAGCAAGTCGTTCTTGTTGCTCTGGGGAGACTGGTGTTCCTAACTGCTCTAAATAAACATGTTGGAACTTTCGAGGGCAAGTTTCTAACAGCTTCAGTTGCCCTTGGGATAGAGGAGTAAGGGACGATAGCATTTTGGATTTGGGATGATTCAAGAAATAAAACAAACCACAGAGGACACAGAGGCGCAGAGGCAAGGAAGAGGGAGGTAAGAAAGAGGGTATTGTATCAATGGTTGATGATGGGTTATGAGGATTTGGTAAGGACAAAGACACTTCCTTCATTACCACGTCCAATTCGCATATCGTTGTCGAGATAGGTAATATCTAGCCAGCCTCGCTGTTCGCGGTTTTCAATGCCAAAATCTAGGGAGGGGAAAAACTTTTTACCGGATTCGATTTGCTGGATAAAACTATTTGGAGACTGATAGCCGATTAAGCGTTGCAGACCGATGACAAATCGTTCAAATTTCACATTAACCCGGCGTTCGTTCACGGGCTCAAATCGAGCGCAAACGCTGACTAAGCCTTCGAGATAAGGCAGACCAGGAAGTTCGGCAATGTTGTAAATTCTGGCACCTGAGGTACGAACGCATTGATAGATTTGACCGAGTTGCGCTAGGGGAAATCTATCTATATTCAATAGCTCTTGACTGGTGGTATAAAGCAAACGCCAGTTGCCCTCTAGGAGGTCAGTCGCCTCAACGGGTCGAGGGGTGGGGTTGCGGTCTTCCAACCGCGCAACTGTCGAAAGAATGGCTACTTTATCTGTTTCGGTCGCCAACAGACCGCGATTCTTGCCTGCGATCGCTTCTAGTAGTTCCGCTTTGCTAACCATTCGATAGTTACCTCTATTGATACTTACCTTAATGTCGCCAGAAGGCTTCCGCTATAACCAAAGGGGATTTATCGAGTCGAATGCGAGTACCCCCGATGGTTTAGCGGCGAGATGAATGCCGACGAACTAACAACTGAGCGATAGCGAATCCTTATTCAAGAACAAAGCATGAGGTGTTAGGGTAGATTTGATCAGTTGCTTGATGGTTCTCTTTCTTAGCTTAGCGGAGTCTGATTCCCATGCATCGTTCGCTGTTTCTCCCTGCTAAGCTCTAGAATACAGAATCTCTAATCCTTGTTTATTGACTCACTCACCGAATCTTCCCATGTACAATCCTTCCTTACGTGAAGAACCTCGCGATCAACTCGCTGATGTCATTCCTGTGAAGCAAGAGTCTTCGCTGTTGGATTGGCTAGAAACCAATGGTCGCTTAGTCGCACGTGATATTGACGATGACTCTTTCCTGGATGATGAAGAGGAAATCACCGAACTGATGGGAGCTGATGATGGCGGCTTTGACGATGATGATGATATCGATGATGATATCGATGATGATGTTTGAACAGTGACCAGTGACCAGTTGGTTGCTGCTCACTCAAAGGTGGGAGTAAGCCTCAAACCTGAAAACCCATTTCTTGCAACCCCAGGCGGAGACGTTGGGCTTCTGCCTGGTTGTTCTGGGCTTCGTGGAGAGCGATCGCATTCCTAAACGCCGCCAAACTCTCTGGTAGTTTGCCCAGTTTCAGCAAGACTACTCCCAGGTTTTGGTAGGCGTCGGCATACTCAGGGTTAAGTTGAATCGCTGTCTGGTAGGATGCGATCGCTGCCTCCAACTGCCCTAGTGCTTTCCATGTCATCCCTAAATTATTATGTCCAGCCGCAAAACTAGGGTCAATCTTCAACGTGGTTTCATAGGCCATTTTGGCATGATTTAAATTGCCAACGCCCAAGAGCAAGTTGCCCAAGTTATTGTAAGAGCCGAGTTTCAGCGAGAGAAGAATGGGTTGCTGGATTGCAGATTGATAATGCTCTACGGCTGGCTCAAGATTTTTCAAGCGCGTGTAAGCATTGCCGAGATGGTAGTGCAGTTCATATAACACCGGAGCCTCCACCGAAGTCGCTCTCAAGCCGCGTTCCAACAGTTCGATCCCTTCGCTCACCTGATTGAGCTGAATATACAGCGCTCCCAATTTGCTGCACACATAAGCATCATGGGGATGATTTTTAAGATAGCTTTCCATCGCTTGCCGCGCTCTGGTGTATTTATCCAACGCGGCGATCACACCCGGTTGGTAGCCATAGTGCTGGATTGCCACAGTAGACAGAGAAATAACTTGCCACTGGGGTTCTCGCTGTACCAACACTTGCACGCTGTCATCAATCATGGCGTGATAGGGGCGAGAAAAGAGAATCTGTGGATGCTTGCGGAATAACCGGGAGACGAGGGAATAGGGAGATTGAGACGCACCCACTTCTTGCCGTACCAGGTTAATCACCAGGTTGCGCTCAACAGCGATCGCTTGCTTGAGCTGAGGCACGATTTCGGGTGTGAGTACCTCATCCGCATCCAAAACCAAAACCCACTTCCCTTCTACGTAGTTTAGTGCCTCGTTCCGAGCCAC
The DNA here is from genome assembly GCF_036703385.1 of Allocoleopsis sp. Classification (NCBI taxonomy): domain Bacteria; kingdom Bacillati; phylum Cyanobacteriota; class Cyanophyceae; order Coleofasciculales; family Coleofasciculaceae; genus Allocoleopsis; species Allocoleopsis sp. Next base: position 5,230 of record NZ_DATNPA010000334.1, read on the forward strand.
TGAGAAATCGTTGCACCACTCAAAGTGATACACCCTAGCTCCAAATTCTTGAGCAAGTTCAACGGTGCGATCGCAAGAACCCGTGTCTACGATTACCATCTCATCAACAGCATCCTTGACACTCCTCAAACATTGGGGCAAGGACGCTTCTTCATTTTTGACAATCATGCACAGGCTCAGATCCATCTAATCTGACAATCGGTTGAAGGTTGAAGGTTAAAAAGTTGAAGGTTAGGAATTTTCGTTTTTCATTGTGAGCGTTAGTACATGGGCGTCTCTCCTATGAAAATAGGTTGCAGGGGAGCAGGTTGAAGGTTAAGACTCTTGACAGCATTGTTTAAAACTCTCCTCAACTTGAGGCGAGTTTTCCAGCTTTGCAATTGACTACCTCATGAAGAAGGGTACAGCCAGCTAAATTGAGCTAACGGGTAAAAGGATCGAGAGGAGCAGACTTATCTTCATACCAAGAGGTCGTTTTCTCGGGTTCAGGCTTTTGCAGGGTTTTACTGTTTCCTGATAAGGCGGCTAGGGTTTCTTGCCCGACGATGCCATCCACCCTCAGCCCTTTGGCTTGCTGGAATAGGCGGACAGCTTCTTGGGTTTTTATATCAAAGACGCCATTGGCCTCATTTTGAAAACCTGCTGTTGCCAACTGTTTCTGAATCTCACTCACTTTTGAGTCGCGATCGCCAATTTGCCAAGCACTCTTCGTCGCTTTCTCTTCCGCTTGGGCAGCAGGGTCTTCTATGGATTCCCAACGAATACTCTTCTTGGTTTGAGCCTTTAACTCATCAGGCTTGGATACATCAGGCTTTAGCGTATCAGACTTGGATACATCAGGCTGTGACTCATCAAGCTTGGATACATCAGGCGAGAATTGATTTTCCAGCTTTTCTGATACAGGCTTTCCTGATAAGGCGGCTAGGGTTTCCTTTCCGACAATTCCATCCACTTTGAGCCCTTTGGCTTGCTGGAATAGGCGAACAGCGTCTTCGGTTTCCCTATCAAAGACGCCATTGGTACTACTCGGATAACCGGCGTTTGCCAAGGTTTTCTGAATCTCATTGACTTTCGATTCGCGATCGCCGCGTTTCCAAATGGGGTGCACAGGCTCCTCCACCGCTTGCTTCCGCTGTCCCTCTAAGGATGTCCGAGTACTTGTGCCTACCACTCCATCCGGTGTGAGTCCTTTAGCTTGCTGGTATTTGAGAACAGCTTGCTTAGTCAGTGGGCCATAATAGCCAGTCGTTGGGCCGTTAAAATAACCCAACCTCTGTAAGCGCTGTTGCAGGGCACTCACTTCAGGGTTGCGATCGCCGGGTTTAACCAGTGCAAACGCTTGCCTTGCCAATCCTAAGATACCCAGCGCGACAGTTAGAGACAGTAGAGGAACAGCTGCACGGGTTGGAAATTGTGAGGGATCAAGACAAGTCAAAAGTTTGGGGTTCTTCCAGATAGCCGCCAAGGTGTAATTGTTGTCTTTTGGTTCTTCATTGGCTACAGCTAGATGAAGGTAAGCAAGCGTTTCCATAGTTTTAACGTCACCTCATTCAGGAATAAGCACTAGTTTAGCTCGAAGATTTCTCTCGGAATAATACTGATTGTGGATCAAGCTGCCGATAAGGTTAACCTCCAGGCCGCGTTTATCCCTGCCAAGGAGGAATAGGCGTAAAATCTAAAAGCTTTGTCGTGAACTCATTCAGGGATTAAGCACCCCAAAACTTCTAAAATTATGAATTGGAGCAATCTTTTATTTTCGGTTATTTTGATTAATTGCCTGCCAATCATTGAGCTAAACTCAAACCATTTCTGGCTCTATAGCCTTAGTTGTAACCTCTTGTAATGGGGGAAATCCGAACAAGAATAGTTGAGCGATCGCCTGCTTTCGAGAGGTTCACGGACGTTAAGAAATTTTACAATCATTAAAGTAACGCTTTGATAAAACGGCTTTAAACCTATGAGTATTAAAGATAAGCCTCAACAACCTCGAAATCGGCAGATTGCCAATATACTGTTCCTGGTAGCCGGTCTATTCCTAGTGGCTAACCTAGTTTTGCCGTATTTTTTAGGGCCACAGACTCAGCGAGTCCCCTACAGCATCTTTATCGATCAGGTGCAAGATGGCAAAGTAGCGCGGGCTTACGTAGGACAAGACCAGATTCGCTACCAGCTTAAAGGTGAAGCTAATCAGCAAGGACAAGTCCTCTCGACCACCCCCATCTTCGACCTAGAATTGCCCAAGCGGCTAGAAGATAGAGGGGTTGAGTTCGCGGCGGCCCCACCGGCTAAGGGGAACTGGTTTACCACACTCTTGGGTTGGGTGATTCCACCACTCATTTTTGTGGGTATTTTGCAGTTCTTTGCAGGACGGTTTGGTGGCGGTGGCCCACAAGGTGCGCTCTCCTTTACCAAGAGCAAGGCTAAAGTTTATGTAGAAGGCGAATCGACAAAAACCACCTTTGCTGATGTGGCTGGGGTGGAAGAAGCGAAGACTGAATTAGTAGAAATTGTTGATTTCCTAAAAACTCCGCAGCGGTTTACTAATATTGGTGCTCGTATTCCTAAAGGGGTGCTGTTGGTGGGCCCTCCAGGAACCGGTAAAACGCTCTTGGCTAAGGCGGTAGCCGGAGAAGCGGGTGTACCCTTCTTTAGTATCTCTGGTTCCGAATTTGTAGAACTGTTTGTCGGTGCAGGTGCGGCACGAGTACGGGATTTGTTTGAACAAGCGAAACAGAAAGCACCCTGCATTGTGTTCATTGATGAATTGGATGCGATTGGCAAGTCTCGCGCCAGTGGTGGGTTTATGGGGGGTAACGATGAGCGGGAGCAAACCCTGAACCAGTTGCTGACGGAGATGGATGGTTTTGCGGCAAGTAATACTACGGTGATTGTGCTAGCGGCGACGAACCGTCCTGAATCCTTAGACCCTGCTTTGTTACGTCCGGGACGCTTTGACCGTCAGGTATTAGTGGATCGTCCGGATTTATCGGGACGGGAAGCGATTTTAAACATCTATGCTGGGAAGGTGAAGCTGGGGAATGATGTAGACTTACATGCGATCGCCACTCGTACTCCTGGTTTTGCCGGTGCAGATTTGGCGAATTTGGTCAATGAAGCGGCGCTATTAGCCGCACGCGCCAGACGTGAAACGGTTTCCCAGGCAGACTTTAACGAAGCGATCGAGCGAGTCGTGGCGGGTTTAGAGAAGAAAAGCCGCGTCCTCAATGACAAGGAGAAAAAGATTGTGGCTTACCACGAGGTGGGTCATGCTCTAGTGGGTGCACTGATGCCGGGAGGAAGTAAGGTGGCGAAAATCTCCATCGTGCCTCGTGGAATGGCAGCACTCGGTTACACCTTACAACTCCCAACGGAAGACCGCTTCTTAATGGATGAAGCCGAACTCCGGGGTCAGATTGCTACCCTTTTGGGTGGACGTTCCGCCGAAGAGATTGTCTTTGGTAGCATTACCACTGGTGCTGCTAATGACTTGCAGCGAGCGACTGATTTGGCAGAACGGATGGTCACCACCTACGGTATGAGCAAGGTTCTGGGCCCTCTTGCCTACGAGAAGGGTCAACAGAATAACTTCCTGGGGGATGGCGCAATGATGAATCCCCGCCGGATGGTGAGTGATGAAACCGCAAAAGCGATCGATGAAGAGGTTAAGGAGATTGTCGAGGCCGCTCATCAGCAAGCCTTAGATATTCTCAACAACAATCGAGACTTGCTGGAAAAGATTGCAGAGGAAATCTTAGACGTTGAGGTCATCGAAGGAGAGAAATTGCAAAATCTCCTCTCCCAAGTTCGCTCTTCTGCGGAAAATAAAAAAGTAGCTGCGGCTGTCTGAAATAGCCAAAGTTTAACGCTTAGGTGCGGAATAGCCTCCTATTCCGCATCGCGCTTGAAGAGGGAATGTTAAATTGCTAGACCGTTCATTTGGCTACTATTGGCTTGTCTTCATCGGGGTTATTCTTGCCCGATACCTTCTCATGGCTGGGGGAACCCACTTGCTCTTCTATTCGGATTTGGGGAAATTCTTCGCCAAGCGAGAGTTGCGTCTGAAGTCTCCGTTGTGGAGGTTGATTCGAGGAGATGTCGTCTTATCAGTTCTCTCGGCGGTGGTTTTTGCTCTTTGTGCCGCGTTCATCATGTCAGAGTACGATTTGGGAGCGACGCTCTTGTACACAGATTTACGCGAGTATGGACTGTGGTATTTAGGCGTCAGCTTTGTTTTAGTACTCATCCTCCAGGATACGTACTTTTACTTTATGCACCGGGTGTTTCATCACCCCTTGCTCTTCAGATGGCTGCACCGGGGTCACCACCGTTCAGGAGATCCAACACCGTGGACATCCTTCGCGTTTGATCTGCCGGAGGCAATCCTACAAGCGATCTTCTTTCTCGGGGTAGTCTTTGTCGTTCCACTACATTTCATCACCTTGCTTGCCGTACTCATGACGATGACAGTATGGTCGGTGTGGAATCATCTGGGATTTGAACTGTTTCCCTCATCGTTTCCTCGCCACTGGCTGGGAAGGTGGTTTATTGGTTCGACCCATCACTCGCTCCATCATCGCAAGTATACGGTACATTACGGGCTATACTTCACCTTGTGGGACAAGCTGCTCGGTACTCATGACCCAAATTATGAGAACGAGTTTGATTCGGCTTTAAGAAGGTAATTGAGCGGCATCATTTGCCTTGATTTATTACAAATTTTCTCAAATTTATTTGCCGTTCTTGACAATTTATCGAGAATCGTATCAACCGCTACACCAAGTAGCATTAGATATTGGTTCTCATTAACAAGGGTATTGTCCTTTTGGTTACAAGATGCTTTTAGGGTTGCTCTAAGCGAAGCTAAGCCGCAAGCCTATACGCTTCGCTATTGGCAAACGCTAAACCGCAACCGCTCTTTATATCTCCTCATAGACTGGGAGAAAATTGCCGTCAGCCTTTTTTGCACTCTCAGATACAGTATCTGTCAAGCCTCCACTAGCAGAATTGATTAACGGTTCTATTATTGTGGTGGCAGTAAGTGGCAAATAATTGTGCCGTGTGAAGCGTAAGCAAGAGGCTTCGTCTTTAGATAGAAAAGAGTCAGAAAAAGCTTAATATTTCTCTAGTTTCAATTATACCCTCTGATAGAGGTGACTGAGTAATTCAGCTTGATATTCTGTATATACAAAGCAAAGAAAAAACTTTAATCAAAGCGGGAGAAAATTAAGATGTTAATAGATGTTATTGCTTGGATTGTTTTAGGTCTAATTGCCGGTGCGATCGCCAAAGCAGTGTATCCCGGTCACCAAGGCGGCGGCATCTTTGCCACAATTGGTTTAGGAATTCTGGGTGCTTTAGTTGGAGGCTGGCTGGGTAATCTCTTTTTGGGCACGAGTGCGGGAGCTACAGCAGGTGCACTGAGTATCCCTAGTATTATTTTCGCTATTATCGGTGCCTTAGTTCTTCTCTTCCTGTGGGGCATGTTAACACGACGGGCTGTGTAACTCTCTTCACCAAGTTCCGTAGTGATAAAGCCAGGAAAAAAACCTTAATTAACGAGGGGGAAAATCAACATGACGGGTATTCTTGCTTGGATTATCTTGGGTCTTATTGCTGGTGCGATCGCCAAAGCGATCTATCCCGGCCCTCAAGGTGGTGGAATCTTTGCCACGATTGGTCTAGGAATTTTGGGTGCTTTAGTGGGGGGATGGCTGGGTAGTGTATTGCTGCCAGGAGCCGGAGCTACGGCAGCATCAGTAGGAGCTTTGACGCTACCTAGTATCATTTTTTCAGTTCTTGGCGCGATCGTTGTTATTTTTATCTGGGGCTTACTAACCAGACGCGCGATATAAACCTAAACTTGTTCAAAAGCTTCCTTTCATGCTCTGCTTAGCCTTTATCCCCCATCGTTAAAATGGGGGTTTTTACATGGACAGTTTTTTCTCTAAAAAAAAGAGTGCTTCTTGAGGCTGGAAATTTAGCTCCCTCCCCTGATCAAGGGGAGGGTTGGGAAGGGGTAAAAAACCTGGTGGAAGGTACTATACCCTAAGAGAGCCTTCCTCCCTGCCCACTCTTGGGACAGGGTTTTCAGGCGGGAAGACCTTTATGAACAGTAAGGAGATATAAAATGCTGGAGTTGTACCAATTTGAGCTATCGCAGTACTCTGAAAAAGTACGGCTCATCCTGGACTACAAAGGGCTAGCCTATCGGAAAATTGAAGTCACTCCTGGAGTAGGACAGCTAGAAGTCTTCCAGCGCTCTGGTCAACGAAAGGTGCCAGTGCTCAAGGATGGGGATACTGTAATTAGTGATTCCACTGCGATCGCACTATATTTAGATCGCAAGTATCCTGACAGGCCACTTATTCCCACCGATCCCAAAGAACGAGGGCTGTGCTTGCTCATAGAAGAGTGGGCAGATGAGTCAATTGGCGCTAAAAGTCGAAAGGTACTATATGGTGCAATCAGCCAAAGTCCCACCTTCCGCACATCGGTTTTGCCCCATACGACACCGGATTTTCTGAAAAGTTTAGTCGGTGCAGTCCCACCGGAAGTACTGGAAATTTTGGGTTCAGGTGTGGGTGCTGGCCCAGATGCAGTTAAAGATGCCAGAGATGCCCTAAAACAAGACTTGGAATCCCTGAGTCTGCTGCTTTTAGATAGTCCTTATCTGGTCGGAAATCAACCCACCTTAGCTGATTTGGCAGTCGCTGGTGTCAGCTTGCTACTCAAGTTTCCCGAAGGTCCCTACCTGGATGTGCCTGAAACCCTCAAAGGTAAAGGAATTCCTGGCTTAGCCGATAGTAGCGTTTACGAAACCTTCTTCAACTGGCGCGATCGCCTCTATGCTGCTTATCGCAAGCCCTTAACCTCTACAGGGACAGACGGTTCAACACCAACATCTATTGATATCGAATAGACGACTTGGCTCAATACACGTCCCTCATGCATGATGATTAACGACTCACAATCCTGGGTCGTTTTTTTTACTCAATCGAGTGGAATACACATTTTTGGTAGGGGCACGGCAATGCCGTGCCCTTACTGTATTCTATGCAAACGAGAACTGCTATATTTTCGAGACTGGACGGATGAGAACACAATTTAGGATGAAAAACAAACCCGCTAGATTTCTGGGAACTGCACTCACTTTAACGCTCGCGACTATGGCGTTTAGCCCACTAGCCAGCAGTAGTACCCCATCGTCGCCTGTTCCACAGCCCAGTCAAGATATACCTGCTGTCACCAACGAGCCCTTAAGCTATAAGCTGGAAACCTACAACAGCAAAAGTCTCAGAGGTAAGCGCACCTATGGCGTTGCACTCCCTCCTGGCTATGAAGACTCATCCACACAGCGCTATCCTGTGATCTTTCTCCTGCACGGAGGACACGGCGAGCCAACAGACTGGTTTAACCCTCAAAAGGGAGCGGTGCTAAAAACCCTTGAGCAACTGTATGCAGAAGGTAAGTTACCACCCAGTATTATCATCACGCCGGATGGGAACGACCGACGCGGCTCCAGTCCCTATTGGGACCCACAGTACATTGATGGGCCCAATGGTAAGGTTTCTACGGCGGTTGGAGATGAATTAGTAAAAGTGATTCAGTCACGCTACCGCACTCTTCCCGCACCCAATTTCTGGGCGATAGGAGGATGTTCTTCAGGCGGTTGGGGAGCGATGAATGTGGGATTGCATCACCTCAATCACTTTTCTATTCTGTTTAGCCACAGCGGTTACTTTCGGGATAAGAGTGGTGTCCAGAATAGTCCGATTCGCTTTGTCAAAAAACTAAGCCTTGAACAACGCCAAAAAATCAGAATTTACTTGGATACTGGGAAAGCGGACAGCTCTTCTCTCAAAGAAAGCCAACAGTTTCACACCCTTCTCAGTCAGCTCAAAATAAAGCATGTCTTTCAGGAGTTTCCCGGTGAACATAGCTGGCGTTACTGGCGTGAACACCTCACTAATTCTCTGGCTTTTGTAGGCGAACAGTTTCAGCAGATTCAACAGACTCAGTCGCAACAGTAGGATAACAATCTGAAGCCCCCCCTAGGGTGTGTTTTCTTGCCCCGGAGATCTCCCCCATCCCCCCACCCCCCTAATCCCCCCTTGGTAAGGGGGGACGTTAGAAACGAGGGGGGAGAATTCAACCAAAGTCCCTCTTTTTAAGCCGGAGCCGAAGGTGAGGAGATTTAGGGGGATCTCCACCGATATAAATGAAGCCAAGAAAGTTTGAAAACACGCCCTAGCCCCCTAACTTTAGGGTGCGAGAAAGACTTTGTGTACACCGTAGCCTTAATAAGCGGGCGTCGAGGGGTCGATGTGTAACACAACAAACGTGAAATGGTATCATCCATAGCCTCTTTCATCAAGCTAGAAACCTGTTTAATGGAGTTTCAAGCTTCTTTAATGGAGTGTATAACCTATTTATCCTCTAAAATCGCTTCAACGAGTTGTTGAGAAACATATCGCTCTAAATTACTCTTAATCCGTTCTTGCCTCAGCTTGTTGGCATGAAGGAGAGCATTTTCAATAGCAGATGCGGCTTGAGATGCAAGAGCGCTCGCAAGTTTCAAGTCCTGTGCTGTATAGTTGACTAACTGTTCATTGCTGATATTCAATACACTAATAACAGCATTCTGTGCCTTGAGTGGGGCACAAATCAAAGATTTTATGTGTAATAGCATCTATCCCGTCTTTAGCTTCTCTGACAATATACCCCTCTGCTTCTAGTTGTTGCCTAAGAAGCTTGCGAATCGGTGCTTCGTCGTCCACAACTAGAGTAGTTTTCTTATGTTCAGTTGGAGACGAGAGTGCAGTGATTACAGGTTCTTTGAGTTGCTTAATCGCTGTATCTAAATCAATTTTCTTGAACTCAACTTTTGTTCCTGCACGGATAGATAAGGTGAACGAAAAGTTACTTTCTTTCCCCAATTCACTTTCCACCCAAAGCATGCCGCCATGATGTTCCACAATCTGTTTGCAGATTGGCAATCCAAGACCTGTACCCTTGGGTTTGTCTGTTAGGGTGTCGCCGATTTGCTTGAATTGCTCAAATACTTGCGGCTGGTCAGTCTCTGCAATACCGATGCCACTATCGATGACACTGACCGCGTCGGTTAATCGCAAATACCCCCAAAAACTCAGTGAACCAGGTAAAGGTTACCTGGTTCACGCACAACTTATCCAATACAGTATACAACTAGAGTTTACAGATGCTTACAGCCTTCACTAAACAGTCTTGAGTATTCCTCCGTTCCTCGGTTTTAAGTGTGGTTTGGCTCTCTGGTTTAACCGCATTGTTAGCTACTTACTGCTGAACTTTATATATCAGCTAGGCCACAAGTTAAGTTAAAACACGCGCCGTCCTTCTTTAATCTTTCTACCAAGCTCTAGTAAGCTGTAAGTGGCTCAGGGCGGGAGGCACAACCCTGAATCCCGTTTTATTTGTGTGCCTACTATTTAAGATATCAAGTCTTTTCAATACAGGCTAGACCTTGTTACATAAATTCGTTTAACTTAAGCTTGCATCATCTAATTCCCCTTAACCTCACCACTTGAGCCCAGCTAAGTGGATAGTTCAGGGAGAACGCACTTTCCAGCGCGAAAGAATCTCATATAGTCCCAGTAAGCCTGTGGCTACGACGAGGGGCAGTAAGTAATAAATACCGCGATAGACTAACAAAGACCCTAAAACTGCCGTAACCGACACCTTAGAGGAGAGAAGAAGCAAAATAATACTTTCAAAAACGCCCAACCCTCCAGGCACATTGCTAACAACTCCTGCCGTCATGGCCAGTAAGTACAGTCCTAAAAAGCCTGGATAGGATAAAGCTGTAGTAGCAGGCAACAAAATATAAAGCACAGCCGTTGCACAAATCCAGTCCAAGCCAGAAATTGCCACCTGAGCGAGGGCGATTTGAAGAGAAGGGAAGCGAAACTCATGCCCTCGAATGTTTAAAGGTTTCCTGGCGAACAGACTCCCCACTAAATAGCCTGCAACCACAAGTAGGAAGATGAGGCCGATGGGTCGTACTGAAATAAAGGGTAAATGGAGTTGGGTAGGAATTTCCAGAGGGTAGAAGAGAAACATCACGCCACTGACGGCAAACAGTCCCAGCCAGAAACTGATATTCTCAAACAGAATAATTTGTGCGATCGCGATCGCAGGTACACCCCAAGCTGAGTAAAGCCGATAACGGATGGCACTGCCCGTCAGAAAGGCAAAGCCTACCGTATTGGTGGCTGCCGCGCTAATAAAGCCCGTGAAAACGCTCTTAGGATAGGCAAGAGCATGACCAATATAGCGGAAGGCAAGAGAATCGTAGTTGGCGAGCCCCAGATAGCTTAAGATGGTTAACCCAATCGCCCAATACAACCGGCTTGTCGGTATGGCTGCCAAACTCTTGAATACATCTCGGTAATCATATTGCCGCAGTTCGCTAGCGATCGCCCACAGGGAGAGACCGAGAAGGAAGAAGCCCAACAGTGAGCTGAAGTTATGGAGGAGCTTTTTTCCCAATTATTCCCCTGGTTTCAGGTAATCCAGTAAACGGTCTCCTGAGTCAGCACGAATCAAAGCCATAACGACTTCTGGCAAGGCAACCCTCCTGGGATAGATAAAAAACCGAGGTTCCCACTCAGGTTTAAATTTCTCTTTGAAGGCATGTAATCCCTTAAAGTTATAGAACTGATTCAAGTGTTCGTAAAGATAGTGCAGTGCCTTTTCTAAGCGAGGAGACTGAGGTTTTTCCCCAACGCCAGAAAGCGCGGACAGACCAAGGTTAAACCGATCATACCCCCGCTCCTTAAAGTGCTGAAACATTGAGGTAAATAAGAAATCCATCGTACCTTGTTCTACCTCAGCCCGCCGCCGCATCATATCAATCGTAATTTCGTTTAATTGATACTCTGGTATCACATTAGCAAAGGCGCTAATCTGACCGTCAGCCGCCTGCACTACGGCAATTTCACAATTCCGCAGATAGTCCTCATAAAACCAGCCTAGCGAGAACTGTTTTTCCGACCCTTGTGTCATCTTGAGCCACTCATCGCTTACTGGTTTTAACTGTTGCAAAAGTTGGTCGGAAATGGGGGGTTGATAAAACTTGACCTCATGCCCCAATTTTTTCATTCGGTTTAAGGCAGCTCTCATGTCTTTGCCCGCTTTGCCTTGTAGGGTAAATGCTTTGAGGTCAACGATCGCTTCTTCCCCAATCTTAATGGTACGAAAGCCAAGCACTCTGTAAAGCTCTAAGTCGTCGGGCAAAGTCTGGTAAAAGGCTGGGTACCAGTCATTACGCTGACAAAACTGTTTAAAAGCAATAATCACCTCCTTGCGGTCATCATCAGGGCCAATCGGGTCTCCTAATGCGATCGCACCTCGACCTTTGGGCACATAAGCAATTACACTACGTCCCGAAGGGCTGAAGTAGTAGGCTTTATCCTTTAATAGCGTCAAACAGGCCAAAGATGACCGTCCATACTTCTCCACAATATCCTGCGCTCGTTGCCGTTCTTCTGGGGTAGCGGGTTCCCCCCGCAGCAACACCGGTCGCAAGAGCATAAACAGAGCATAGGAAAGTGTGATGCCTCCAACCAGATAAATTGAATTCTCAAAAAAGCGCCCATAGGGAGTTCTGGGTACCAACCCAGCATTGTCTTCTGTGAAGAACATTGCCAAGGTTTGATAGAGGGCATCTGTAAGAGTGAAATTATAGTGGTAGTGGCGCAAGTCTACGAGAAAAAAGCCAGCCGTTCCGTAGGCAAGGGTAAACAGCAACGCCCAGATAAGTATCTTAAACCCTTGGGCGATCGAAGGACGATCTGACTGTGCTGTGAAGATATTCCGCATTAAAAGCAGTTGCACCAGCAGCACAAAAGACAGGAGACTCTCTTCCCAGTCAAACCCCTTGAGCAAGTGACTGATGATTGAGACAATGAGCAAAGCTATGGTTAAAAGCCAAGCTATCCGCTTCCGTCTCAACAAATTGCTAGCGAGCATCAGCAGGAAAAATCCTGTAAGTGCTGCAAACAGATGTCCGCCTTCCCGCACTTCAAAGGGAAAAATTCCCTTGAGCCATTTAACTCGTGCCCATTCGCTGACTGTAACAGCAGACAGCAGGTTAACCACGCCGACTAAGCTGGTTAGAAGGGCAGCAGTCCATACACCGATTTGAATGCGTCGCGTTAGCACGGCGATATCCTCATAAAACGATAGTTAACCCATCGCGGATTAACTACAAGTTTAGGAAGTGAACCAGAGGATGCTAGAGACGTTTGTAAAGCTAGAGACATTTGTTACAAAGATTGGCACACCATTACAGAACCTATAGAGTAACTCAACTATAGGGATAAGTTCCGACGCACCATACTACTCCTGTTAGGGTCTATTAGGGAATTTGGCTTGACACTCCGCCGCTTAAAAGACGGCGGATTCTAAGCAGATACTCCGGGACGGGTTGAAACACTGTCCCTTCGTTTAATCTTCTTAGCTGACCAAAGAAAAATTCTTTGGGGTGCTGTCAAAGACACCCTAGACAGTCCGCTCAGAACAATTCCAAGCATTCTGCTTACTTTCCTCAAGATATTGGCACTTCCATTGCAATCCGCATTAATGTACCAGTTGAGGGCAGTTCTATATAAACCGCGCTTAACTCGTCTACCTGATGGCTTCCAGTTTTCGGGTTTTTCGCCGTATTTCGGAAGATAATCGCCATCAACAAACGAGGCTTTCGAGGTATATGACTCCTCGGTTTCTAGGAATCTAATTCCATATTGCTCACACAATTGTTGAATTCTAGCTTTGAGTCTGGCTGTCGGAACTTGTACCCACTTCTGGTTATTTTTTGAACCAAGGTTGGATTCGTGCTTTTGTCCCTGATTCCAACCAAAAACAACGGTTCCAATCTTGTTTTCAAGGCAGTGATTAATCACTAACTTTGCTGCTTTATTAACAGCATCGCGCATTTGACGGTTTCTTTTTTCCGTGAGATACGCTAATTTTTTAGACCAAAATTCTTGAGATTTTCCCTCTTTGATTGTCGATACTTTCTTGTTGTACCAACGATTCAGAGATTTAACGTGTTTCCCGTCAATAATGAAGCTCGTTCCCTGGGTAGAAACACAAGTTACCCAATTGTCCATTCCTGGGTCAATTCCCAAGGCATTGTCAGGATTAAGACCTGCTTCTCCTGCCGTCAACTTGTAGACAAATTCAGCGTAGAAACATCGATTCCTAGGGAGGATTCGCAATTCTCGAATGTCTTTAAAGTTTAAATTACTTGGCATCGAGATTGTGAATGAGTCAATTCCAAACCAGGTTTTGACCTTAGTCCCCAAAGGAATGCGAATCTGTCCCTCTATCAATCTCAAGGCTTGCTTGGGATAAGTAACAACATTCAAACCAGCTTTACGGTATTTTGGTGGTTTGGGTTTATCTGTTAGCTTCCCTTGGTTAAACAACTTGTTAAGTGCCTTGAAAGACTTAAACGACTCAAACACGCTATGACAAGTTTGTTGAGCCGCTTGAGAGTACATCGCTTGGAAGTGTTTGTTACTTTTGAGTTCCTCGTCCAACTCTGCATTTGTAACATAATGATGCGCCTTGAAATAAATTTGTCGAGCATAGTAGACGGCACAGTTAAAGACTTTGTTAGATTCGCTACAAATATACTCAATTAATGCTTGAGTGTCTTTGTTTGCATGAATTAATACTTGTTGGCAATCAAACAATAAAATCTCCCTTTGTTATCATTTATTGTATCATTAATAGGCGGGATAAATCCCGCTATCTTGACGATTCGCTGGGTTTCATCCCCCGCTTAAAAGACGGGGGCTTTCACCATCGCTTTTCTGTAAGTATTACGATTAGAAGCAAAAGCAGTTTACCAAAGACACTTTACTTAGTTTTTCGACTGTGTTAGGGCTTTCTTGAACTGCCTGCCCACAAAGGATAATGAATCGTGAGCATGTTTGTGATCGTAGTTCCAGCCATAGTCTGGCCCCTGTAGGCCATGACCACCAGGGAAGGCATGAAACTCGTTATCTATACCCAATTCGTTCAAGGTTTCATGGAATTTTCGAGATGAGTCAAGAAATTCTTTTCCCATTAAGTCATCTTTTCCGGCATCCATATAGATATGTAGTGGCTTGCGCTGTTTTACGGGTATCTTTTTTACCAAGTTCTGAGGGCTATTTTCTGGGCCGCTTTGATCGGTAAAATAACCGATTTGACTAAACATCGTATTAAAGTTGTTGCGGTGATGTAAGCCGATGTTAACAGCACCCCACCCTCCCGAAGAGAGCCCACCTATCGCCCAAAACTGTGGCGATTCTAGGGTACGATAGCGAGATTTTAGGACTTGAACGAGTTCTGAACCAATCAGCGTGCCGACCTTGCCATTGGGGCCATCGTAATACTGGGGGTCAAACAGGGGACTAGAACCCCGTTTATCATTGCCATCGGGTGTAATCACAATTGAATGCGGCAGTTTTCCACTTTCGTAGAGGTCTTCCAGTACAGGTATTATCCCAATCTTTTTTACCCAGGCGTTAGCATCATCATGTCCCCCATGCAGCAGGAAAATCACAGGATAGCGTTTGTTGGGGTTTTTATTATAGCCAGGAGGCAGAATCAGACCGTATTGTCGGACTGCGCCCATCGCCTTGCTGTTGAAGGTTTTTAGCTCAAAGGAAAGTTTTATTTTGCTATCTTTCGCTGCTGTGGGGGGTGCATCTAACTGCGGAGCACCCGCAATAAAAACATACCAGTAACCTGCTCCTGCCAAGAGCGCGACCATTCCAATCCCTGTTATCAGAAGTGTTCGTAATTTCATGGCTGGGGAAAATTTAACTTTCATCGTCAGTGAATTCTATTTTTTGAATAAGGCAGACTAAATTGAACCTCAAATAAATAGTATTTTTGTGCTGTTAAGCAAGTATGGCTGACTTAAGAATAAGGTAGAGGGCAGAAGGCAGAATAAATAAGATTTTTATGCATTCTGGTGTATGCAGTTCATGAGTGACTACTTTCAATAATCCCTTATCAAATACTTTCGATAAGATTAGCGATCGCATCATTGACGACATCAGGATACTCTGCCATCATCAGATGTCCAGCATCTGGCAAGTGTAGATGTTTGCTCTGTGAGAAACAGGCCGCTAACTCTTCTCCCATTGTGTAGGTGAACATGGAGTCTTTTCCGCCACTAATCACCAAAACTGGAATCTGGGAATTGAGCTGAGAGGGACGCCTGAAGAAGTTATAATTCCAAAAGATTTCCAGTGCGTTGTAGGGATGCGGCTCAGTCGGGACTGGGCATTCGGCAAAAAACTGCTCCATGACTTCATGGCGGTGAGGGCTAGATAAATAGTTGGTCAGTTGCTGTACGCAGGGTAAATGATAGAAGTGTCTCCCTCCCCAAGCGAGAAACTTCATTAACGGGACTTCCCACCAAGGCGCAAGGTCATGGGTGCCACCCGCAATCAAGACCAAGCCGCTAACGGAATGTCGTCTTGCCCACTCTAACCCGATAGGTACCCCGTAGCTGTGGCAACATAAGACAGGGGCAGTGATGTGAAAGCGATGCAACAGCCGCTTGAGGTCTCGTTGGTGTCGCCCGATCGAATAGCGTTGGTAGGGCGTTGACTGACCGTGTCCCGCTAAATCGTAGGCTAAGACTTCTCTACCCTGTGCTTGGAAGAAAGTATACTGCGATCGCAGATTAAATCGGTTGCCCATTCCTCCATGCAGAAAGACTAAAGCCGGACTCTGACCTGGATGATGACAAACCTGTAAATTTACCCCCCTTCGTAGATGAATGACTTGTCCTGCTAAGGTATCTTGAGAAGCCTCATTTTTAACCAGAGTCATCGCTTGAATTGCATTCCAGTTTTGGTGTTGTATAAGTTTAATGATTACCCAGCAATTTGTCATCGAGGTGTCGCCAGGAATAATTTAGTGTAACAAGTCTCCGGAATCTGGTTTTAAACTTGAGCAGGTTTTTGCACAAAGCAATCCCTACCAAAGGATTGGACATAAGATATTGCTAAGTTAGAGCGTTACTTTTCATGAATTTAGATCAGCCATTAGGGTCAGTCATTCAAGGTTCTCTTTCCTGTGGACTAGAAGTGCGATTGCATCCTGATGTCTCAGTGGAAGATATGCGAGTGGGTAAATTTTTGGTGGTACAGGGGATGCGATCGCGCTTTTTCTGTATGCTCACGGATGTCACTCTGGGCACATCCAGTCAACGAATTCTGGCTAACCCTCCCAGTCCCGATGACGACTTTTTACGGGAAGTTTTAGCGGGTAGTGGGACTTTCGGTACGGTTAATCTGACACCGATGCTGATGTTTACGCCACAAGAATTGAGCCATCAGTCCAGAGGCGTTGCCCTCAATGGAGACAGTTCCTTAGGTTCTTTTCAAGCCAACAGTAGCGAGGGGATGGAGTTGCTGCCCGTTAAGACCATTCCCAGCCACTTCTCTCAAGTGTATGATGCCAGCGATCGCGATTTCCGTGCTGTCTTTGGCTGGGAAGATGACCCCACTCGGCGCAATTTTGCGATCGGCAATCCCCTTGACATGGAGGTGCCAATATGCATTGACTTAGACCGCTTCGTGGAACGCAGCAACGGCGTCTTTGGCAAATCTGGTACGGGTAAATCCTTCCTGACCCGATTACTGCTATCGGGGATTATCCGCAAGCAAGCGGCGGTGAACCTGATTTTTGACATGCACTCGGAATATGGCTGGGAAGCGGTTTCAGAGGGTAAGCAATTCAGTACGGTTAAAGGCTTGCGCCAACTATTTCCCGGACAAGTTGAAATTTACACCCTCGACCCCGAATCCACCAAACGCCGAGGGGTGGGTGGCACTCAGGAACTGTATCTCAGCTACGACCAGATTGAAGTTGAAGATATCATGCTGGTGCGCGGTGAGTTAAATCTTTCCGAGGCGAGTCTGGAGAATGCGATTATCCTGCGCAACGAGTTTGGCAAATCCTGGATTACGCAATTACTCAATATGACGAATGAAGACATCCAGATGTTCTGTGATGAGAAGCGAGGGAACAAGTCTTCCATCATGGCTTTGCAGCGTAAATTGCTGCGTCTGGATGAGTTGAAGTATATGCGTAGCGCTTGCCCTCATAATTATGTGGGTCAGATTTTGCAATCACTGGAAGCGGGGAAGCATGTAGTGATTGAGTTCGGTTCTCAGTCCAATATGCTGTCTTATATGTTGGCAACCAATGTAATTAGCCGTCGGATTCATGCCAGTTATGTGAAGAAGGCAGAGACGTTTTTACAGACGAAAAATCCTAGCGATCGCCCCCGTCCCCTCGTCATCACAATAGAAGAAGCGCACCGTTTCCTCGATCCGGCTACCGTCCGCCAGACTATTTTTGGGATTATTGCCCGCGAGATGCGTAAATACTTTGTGACATTACTGGTAGTCGATCAGCGTCCGTCTGGGATTGATAATGAGGTCATGTCCCAGATTGGGACTCGGATTACCGCCTTGCTGAATGATGACAAGGATATTGAGGCAATCTTTACCGGGGTATCTGGGGGGCAAAGTTTGCGATCGGTGTTGGCGAAGTTGGATTCTAAGCAACAAGCGTTGATTTTAGGTCATGCGGTGCCGATGCCGGTGGTGGTGCGGACTCGTCCCTATGACCAAACGTTTTACGCCGAGGTTGGAGATACATCCTGGGATGAGATGCCGGATGAAGAATTATTCGCTGCTGCTGAAGTGGCTAAGGCGGATTTGGGATTTTAACATTGAAGGTAAATACGACCTATAGCAATTCTCATGCTTGTGATGTACAGTCAATTTTTCTCTCTTCTTTGTGTGACATGAAATAGCACAATTAGGATGTACATCATGAGTCCGAGAAACGCTATATACAGAAGCTGCCTTCTCTCGCATCGAAGCCATCTGGCAGCAACGATACGTCGATTTATCGATGCGCCAACAGACTTAGCCACATCAAAGGCTACTGTGACAACAAGCCTATATTAACCATTTGGGACAACAAAAGCTTGTTATCACAATCCTTAATGAACAAATGGCATCGGTACTACATGGGCAGTACTGGACTCGAACCAGTGACATCCTGCTTGTAAGGCAGGCGCTCTACCAACTGAGCTAACCGCCCGATAACATAATTAGGTTAACACAAAAATGATAATAACATATGCCCTCTGGTCAAACACACGATCGCATAACTTTGTGGAGCTTACCAGCAGTCACCGGTTTGACCCTAGCGA